>DASXYR010000030.1:0-7368 GCA_036502385.1 Gemmatimonadaceae bacterium | reverse complement strand
CATCGATGATCTGCAGATTCCGCTCGATGATCGCGACGGTGGATGGGTCGAGCTGCGATTTCTTCTGCCGCACGACGTCCTGGAGGAGCGCGATCTCCTTGACATAAATCCCGTCGGCAGGATTGATCGCGGCCTGGGTCTGGCTTGCCAGACTCGCCTGAACACCGCTGCGCGATGTGGGGGCTGAATTATTCTGCGCCAGTCGCGCGACTCCCGAGGAAACGGGACTCCCGGCGTCATTCGAGCCAGCCGTCTCCGGGGCGGCCGTTGCCGCGACCGGAGTCGCCACGATCGGCTGCGTGCGGGCCTGACTCGGAGCCGCCGTCGCGACGGCGCTGCTGCGGATCGTGCGCGCGGTCAGCGTATAGGTGATGCCCGCGGTGCTCACGATCAACGCCGCCGCGGCGATTCCCATCCAGGCGGGTGCCAGTTTCCTCTGTCTCGCCGGCGTCGCGCCAAGGGCGATCACCGGTGCGGCTATCCGCGATTCGATGCCCGCCCACAGATCGCGCGAAGGGGCAAGATCGGGAAGCGACGCCGCTTCTTTGGTGATGTTCTCGAGATCCCTCACCAGACCCGTGCAGCGAACGCATTCGCTCAGATGTTGCTCGACCGACGCGCGCATCGATCCGTCCATCGTTCCCTCGAGATAATCGGGGAGCGCGGCGTCGAATGCATCGCAGGTCATGTTCGAGTCAGTCATCATCGTTCCAGTGCCTCTCTCAAAAGAAGTCTCGCGCGGTGGAGCTGCGCCTTGCTGCCGCCCGAGGTGATACCCATCAGCTGCGCTATCTCCTCGTGCTTGAACCCTTCAACGTCGTGCAGTACGAAGACTCTCCGCGCGCCCGCCGGCAGCTTTGCGATCGCATCTGCCAGGTCCATCCGCTCGATATACATCGGCGCTCGTGCGGATTCGTCCCACCGGTCTCCCTCTTCCTCGTTCTCTTCCGTTCTCGAGCTCTGCTTGCCCTCGGTCTTTCTTGCATTCAATACCACGTTCACAGCCAGACGATGCAGCCACGTCGAAAAAGCGCTCTCGCCCCTGAACTGCGGCAGCTTTTCCCAGGTCCTCACGAAAACGTCCTGGGTGAGCTCCTCGCCCTTCGACCTGCTTCCCGACATCCGCGCACACAGCGAATACACCCTGTTGGCGTGCGTCCTGTACAGCCGCTCGAAGGCCTGACGATCCCCGGCCGCGGCCAAAGCCACATCCGTCGAATCACCCACCGCTACGGGCATCGCATTCGAGGCCGCCATCATTAGATCGTTGTCCGGGCTTTGTTGCAAGATTGGATAACTCGGACGGCTCAAAGGTTTGAATGGGTACCAAAATGCTTCTCTCGTGGCTGCAGATATGACAGGCACAGGCAGCCCATAGTTTGAACCCACATCAGGCTTTGCCCGCTGAACCGTCTATCAGGGCCTCCAGCGCGGTCGTGCAGGCCTCCAGCGACGCCGCCGACCGCCCGACTAAGGTCACGTGCCCCAGCTTTCGCTTCTCCGTGGGCGCTTTCCCATATAGATGAAGATGAGCGCCCTCCACGGCCAATACCCTCTCGCGCGGCGGGATGTGCCCGATGATGTTGAACATGATGGACGAGCCTCGCAACGCGGTAGTGCCGAGGGGCAGTGAAAGAATGGCACGAAGATGGTTCTCGAACTGGCTCGTTTCCGCCCCCTCTATCGTCCAGTGCCCCGAGTTGTGTACCCTCGGCGCCATCTCGTTGGCGAGCAGATCGCCATCGACCGAGAACAGCTCGAGAGCGAGAATTCCGACGTAATCGAGCTTCGACATCAGCCGCCGACAGTAGTCAATCGCGAGGGTGTTCGCTTCCGGACTTGTATGCGGAGAAGGTACGGTCGATCGGCGGAGGATTCCCTCGCGATGGACGTTCTCGACCGGCGCATAGAAAACGTCTCGTCCGCGCGTGTCGCGCACACCGATTACGGACAGCTCGTGCTGAAACGATACATACTTCTCGACCAGCAACGGCGATCCGGAGAGTTGCTTCCACGCCGGCTCGATGCCGGACCGGTCGCGAATGACTGCCTGTCCCTTCCCATCGTATCCCATCCGGCGCGTCTTGAGAACGGCGGGGAGCCCGATCCGCGCCACAGCTTTCTCGAGATCTTCGAGGGAGTCGACTGGCGCGAAAGGCGGGGTCGGAATTCCGAGTTCAGTGAAGAGCGTCTTCTCCAGCAGGCGATCCTGCGCCGTCGCCAGCGCCTGCACCGGGGGATAGACCATCACTCTCTCGGCTACGAACTGCACCGTTGAAAGCGGGATGCTCTCGAACTCGTACGTCACGACATCCACGCCATCGAGAAAGCGCTCCAGCGCGGCACGGTCGGTGTACTCAGCCGCGACAAGCTCTCCGATTTGTCCGACCGGAGCTCCGGAGTGTGGATCGAAGAATCTGAATTCGACGCCGAGCTGGTAGCCGGCGAGTGCGAGCATTCGGCCGAGCTGCCCGCCGCCCAGCACGCCAACCCTCACTCGGCGGTCGCCGGATCCGGCTGTGCGAGCACGGCGTTGGTCTGCTCCGCGCGGAAGGCGCGAACGCGCTCGCGCACGTCGGGATGATTGAGCGCGACGATCGATGCAGCGAGGAGCGCAGCGTTGATCGCGCCGGGCTTGCCGATAGCGAGCGTCCCGACGGGGATACCCGCGGGCATCTGCACAATCGATAGCAGCGAGTCTATTCCCTGCAGCGCCTTCGACTCCACCGGAACCCCGAGCACGGGAAGCGTCGTCTTGGCAGCGGCCATTCCCGGCAGATGCGCCGCCCCGCCCGCGCCCGCGATGATCACCTGGATACCGCGCGATTCCGCCGACTGGGCGTAGTCGAACAGCAGGTCGGGGGTGCGATGCGCCGACACGATTTTCGTCTCGTGCGGTACGCCCAACGCGTCGAGGAGCTGGGCCGCGTGCTGCATGGTGTCCCAATCGGACTTGGAGCCCATTATCAGTCCAACAAGCGGTTCCGTCACTCTGTTTCCTCGTGGCGGGCGCGGAGTCGCGCCGCGATTAGATACGCTCTTCGAGCTCCTGGCCGGGCTGATCCAGGATCAGGTCCCCGACCATGTCGTCGTCGAAATCGTCCTCGTCGGGCACCCCGACATCATCCAACGCTCTCTGCTCCAGCTGCTCCATCTCACCCTGATGCTGGATCTCGAGAATCAGATCGCTGATTCTGCAGAAGCTTTTTCGGTGGTGCGGAGTGATCCCGTGCGACGTGAGTCCGGCGACGTGCTCGCGCGTGGTGTAGCCCGCGTTGTGGTCCCAAATATAGTGCGGATAGCGCAGAGCGAGCCGCGTCATGAGGAGATCGCGCGTGACCTTGGCGAGTATCGACGCGCACGCGATGCTATGGCAGCGCGCATCTCCGTGGATGACCGCGGTATGCGGAATGGGAAGAGTGCGCATCGATCGCCCGTCGATCACCACGTGGTCGGGCGCGACCTTGAGGCGGCTCAGCGCGCGGTGCATCGCCAGCGCGCTGGCCTGGTAGATATTGATGCGCTCTATCTCGCGAACCGAGGCCGCGCCCAGCGCAAACGCTACGGCGCGCTCGCGGATTTTCACGGCGAGCCTGACACGCTGGGGATGCGTCAACCGCTTCGAGTCGTCGACGCCTGCGATTGCGCGCGAATCCGCCGGCATTATCACGGCGCATGCGACAACGGGCCCGGCGATGGGCCCGCGTCCTACCTCATCAACACCCGCGAGGAGCGGGCCTTTGGCAGCGCGAAGATCGCGCTCGATCGTTGTCCAGCGCTTACGCCGTCGCACTTCGCGGCGCCAGCGGGATTGCTACGCCTCTGCTCCAGCCTCTGCAGGCGTCGTATCGCTGCCGGGCACGAGGACCTTGGCCTTCCGCTCTCTGATGCGAGTGGCCTTGCCCGTGAGATGGCGCAGATAGTAGAGCTTCGCCCGACGGACGCGTCCACGGCGAACGACCGTAATCTCCGAGATCATCGGGCTGTGGATCGGGAAAATGCGCTCGACGCCCACGCCATTCGAGATCTTCCGAACCGTGAACGTCGCGCTGACGCCCGCGCCACGCTTGGCGATGCAAACACCCTCAAAAGCCTGGAGTCTTTCCTTGTCGCCCTCGCGAACGCGTACGTTGACGCGGAGGGTGTCCCCTGCCCTGAAGGGGGGAATGTTGTCGCGGAGCCACTCTTTCTGGGTTTCAATGAAGGGATGCATATGACGCTCGGGGCTGGAGTTAACAGCCTGGTAAAGACGTGTTTAGGAGATTCTCGGGAAGCCCCGAAAAGTAAACCGGTCGGGCGGTTAATGCCAGCTTCTCGATTCGCGGCGTAAGGATTGGGACGCTCCGAATTGCATCCACAAAACGGAAGCAGGGAGCCGCCAGCTTTGCAGCCGGAGCCGCCTAGCTTCTCCCTCGGCGCACGCCGCTTGAATGCAGGCTCAGCGAGCCCCGGAGATCTCAAGGACGCGCGCGATTTAGGACTTTGCGCATCCGTAACGCGAGTATGAAAGCTCCCACGCTCCGGCTTAGAGGCTAACAGCTCCCCTGCTTCGGTTTTGTGGGTGCTTGCGGAGCGTCCCGATCCATAACGCCGAGTAACAGCTATGGGAAGCCGTCAGCTCGGCTTGCGCTCATGGGTCAGGCGACGTCCTTCCTCATCCCTCCATCTAGCGATCTTAGCGTGATCTCCAGACAGAAGCACTTCAGGCACCGCATGACCCAGGTACTCCGGCGGCCTGGTGTAGCTCGGCGCGCTCAGGCCGCGCCCGAAAAACGAATCGCTGCGCGCGCTCTCGATGTCCGACATCGCGCCCGGCAGGAGTCGCACCGTCGCATCCACGATTGCGAGCGCCGCCGCTTCACCGCCACTGAGCACAAAGTCGCCGAGCGAAATCTCTTCGGTCGCGAGATGGTCGGCGACGCGCTGGTCGATGTCCTTGTAATGCCCGCACAGAAGCGTGAGCTGCTCGCCGGCTGCGAATCTCTCGGCATCGGCATGTGAAAAGACCCGTCCGCGGGGCGAAAGAAGCACGATCGGTGCGACCGTATTGAGCGATTCCACCGCCTCGAAGAAGGGCTGCGGCTTCATCACCATCCCCGGGCCGCCACCATACGGCGCGTCGTCGACGGTACGGTGCTTGTCGTGCGTGAAGTCGCGCAGATCCACAATGTTGTACGTCACACTCCCCGCCGCCGCCGCCCGCGACGGGATGCTCACGCCGAGCGGACCCGCGAAGAACTCGGGAAAGATCGTGACGACGTTGATTCTGAGCGCCACGACTTACCCGGCGGGGTGAGACAGGTCGTCGAGAAAACCCAGCTTATCGTCGATGACGATCGTTCGCGCCGCGATGTCGGTCTGAACGATGATCTCCGGACGATACGGAATGACGACGCTCCCGCGCGCGGTCTCGATGTCGAGCATGATGCCCTGTGGAAGCTCGTAGAACGTGGTCACCGCCCCAATCCGTTCTCCCTGGGCGCTCACCACTTTCATTCCCACGAGGTCGTGGAGGTAGACCTCGTCCTCCTCGAGTGGGGGAAGCTCGCTGAATGGCGCCAGCAGGTACCGTCCACGCCACAGGTCGGCGCTGTCGCGGTCTCTCAGCTCCTCGAACTGGACGATCAGCCCCTTCTTGAATGGCTTCGACGAAGCGATCGTGAGAGTGGGTCTTTCTTCCACACCGCGGATATCCTCGACGACCACGAGCTCTCCGGTCGCTGTACCCGCAAAAACACGACTGCCGGACGCGAATACCACGTCCGGCTTGTTCGTGAGGGGCTCGACGACCACCTCGCCGCGAATCCCCTGTGCCTTGCGAATCAGCCCGACAATCGCGTATTCGGGCTCAGCCATTTCCGACTGCGCTCTAGGCGCTGGCCGGGGTTGCTTCGTCCGACTTCTCGCTGAGTGGGACGGCCTTCGTCTTGAGCTCGATGCCGAGTCTCGCCTCGTGGCGGCGCTTGAGAATACCTGCGCGCCGAAGGAGCGAGCGGACGGTGTCGGTCGGCTGAGCGCCGACGCCGAGCCAGTAGTTCGCCCGCGCCTCGTCGACGTTGAGCGAGCCCTCACTCTTTCTGGGAGCGTACTGACCGATGATCTCGATGAACTTGCCATCGCGCGGGCTCTGCGAGTCGGCGACGAGAATGCGATAGAACGGTGCGTTTTTCCGCCCAACGCGGCGGAGACGAATCTTTACCATCTCTTGGTGCTCCCTGAAGGGTGATTTGGGTGAGACGCAGTTGGCGTCTCGAGCCGGGCTCCTCGCGTCATCGGTCGATCCGATGCGCACCCGGAACTGCTGAGTCATACAATGTAATCGGTCCATATGACTCGGCATATAGCTGATGGAGGCCAGTATTAGAGCTACGAGCTTCCAGCGTAGTTGCCTGGTAGCTGCCCGCTTCAGCTTTGTGGATGCCTAGCCGTGGAGTGATCCCAGACGCCGGAGCCCTATCGGCCGAACATCCCCGGCATTGACGGCATCCCCATACGCCCCCCACTGGCCATCTTCTTCATCATCTTCTGCATTTCGCGGAACTGATCGAGCAGACGATTGACGTCGCTGATCGGACGCCCGCACCCCTTGGCGATTCGCGCGCGGCGTGACCCGTTGATTATTCCGGGATTTTTCCGCTCCTCCGGCGTCATCGACAGCACTATCGCCTCCACGTGCGACATCCGCTTCGGGTCAGCCTTCATCTGCTTCAGCGCTTTCGTATTCACGCCGGGCAGCATTTTCAGGATTCCCTCGAGCGGGCCCATCTTCTGGATCTGGCGCATGCTGTTGAGAAAATCGTTCAGATCCATGCCCTCTTTCCGAACCTTCTTCTCCAGCCGCTTCGCCTCGGCCTCATCGAACGACGCCTGGGCTTTTTCCACCAGCGTGACTACGTCGCCCATCTGCAGAATGCGGCCGGCCATGCGTTCGGGATGGAATTCCTCGAGCGCATCCGACTTCTCACCCACTCCGATGTACTTGATCGGCTTCTTGGTAACTCCGTAGATCGAGAGCGCCGCGCCGCCCCGCGCATCGCCGTCCATCTTCGTGAGAATCACGCCGGTCACATCAAGCGTCGCGTCGAATCCTTGCGCGATCTTCACCGCGTCCTGTCCCGTCATTCCATCGGCGACGAGCAAAATCTCGGACGGATGGAGCGCTTCCTTGAGGCGTGAGAGCTCCTGCATCATCGCATCGTCGATCTGGAGGCGGCCCGCGGTATCGATGATCACGACGCGGTCGCGCTCACGAAGCCCCTCCGCGACGCCGGCTCGCGCAATCTTCACGACGTCCGTTGTCGTGCGATCAGCGTACACCGGAATCGACAGATCCCGTCCCAGCGTCTCGAGCTGGTCGATCGCGGCAGG
>DASXYR010000029.1:0-5418 GCA_036502385.1 Gemmatimonadaceae bacterium | reverse complement strand
CGTGAACGATCACGTCAGCGGGCTGACGATCAGGTACGATCCGGCAAAGCCGGCCGGCTCGCGGCTCGTGTCGGCGACTATGGCTGATGGAACTCCACTCTCGGACGCGCGGACGTACAACGTCATCATGAACGATTTCCTCGCGACGGGCGGTGAGGGGTACAACGCCGCTGGACGTGCGAGCTCGGTCCGGTCACTGGATATCGTCGACCTCGATGCGTTGATCAACTACATGGCGACGCTGCCAACGCCGATTGTCGCGCCGACAGAGGTTCGAATCGCCCCCGTCGGACAATGAGTGAAACGGTCAGGGTGTACATCAATGCCCGGCCCATCGACGTTGCGGCGTCGGCCACTGCCCTCGATGCGGTGGAGGCCTGGGATGCGACAGTGGCGGCCGCGGTGAGAACCGGGGACAGGTTGATAACCGATAGCCGCGGAATTGTCGCGGCCAACAACTCCGCGGTGCACAACGGAGCGATATTTCGCATCGTTCGCGCGCGGCAGGCGGCCGACGACGATAACGACCCAAGCCAACTGTAATGCCCCTATCGATTTTCTCTAACAAACTCCGCGAGCTGCCCAAGGCGGAGCTGCACTGCCACCTGGATGGCTCCGTCCGTCCCGCGACGCTTCTCGACCTCGGTCGCGAGTACGGCGTGAAGATGCCGAAACAATCACCGGAAGAGCTCGCCGAGGCGATGAGGGCGGACGACGCGAGAAGTCTCGAAGATTACCTGCGCCTGTTCGACACGACGATTTCGGTGATGCAGACCGCGGACTCTCTCGAGCGCATAGCCTATGAGCTCGCTGAAGATGCCGCGGAAGATGGAGTCCGCTACATCGAAGTACGGAATGCACCGATCCTGAACGTCGTCAACGGGTTGACTCTTGTCGAATCGGTGGAAGCGCCGCTTCGCGGACTGAAACGGGCAGAAAAAGACTTCGGCATCACCGGCCGCTTCATCATCATCGCGCTCAGGCAATTCTCCGCGGAGCATTCGCTCGAGATGGCGCGCCTCGCCGTCGAGTTCAAGAACGACGGGGTCGTTGCCTTCGACCTGGCCGGCGGGGAGAAAGGCAACCCCGCGTCAGTTCATGCGGCGGCGTTCCAGTACGCGCGAGACAACGACCTCGCGGTGACGGTGCATGCCGGAGAAGGCGATGGAGCTCACTCGATTCGCGAGGCGATTCACCTCTGCGGTGCGAACCGCATCGGTCACGGCACGCGTCTGATCGAGGATCCGGAGCTGACACAGTACGTGAACGACCGACGCATCGCGCTCGAGGTGTGCCTCACAAGCAACGTACAAACGCGGGTCGCGGAATCGTACGCGACACATCCCTTCCGCGAGTACTTCGATCGTGGTCTCAACGTCACGCTCAATACGGACAACCGGCTGATGAGCGCTACGACGCTCACCGATGAATACATCTACGCGGCCGAGCACCTCGGGTTCACGATGGACGAGCTCGCCGGGGTTGCGCTCAATGGCTTCGAGAGCGCATTTCTCCCCTGGGAGGAGCGTCTGATGCTAATCGAGGAAGTATCGGACAAGATCGACGAGATGCTTGGGATCGTCGAATGAAGACGGAGTTCTCCGCGGAGGCGGCGCGGAAAGCGGCTGCTGCGATTGCCAAGCGCGCCGCCGGTCGCAAGCCCGCGGTAGCCATCGTGCTCGGCTCTGGATTGGGAGGCCTGGCGAAGGCCATCCAGAATCCGGTTAGGGTTCCGTTCAAGGAAATTCCGGGATTCCCGGAGGCGACGATCGTCGGTCATGACGGAGCCGTTATCGCCGGAAGTCTGGGAGGGCGTGAAATCGTCGCGCTGAGCGGGCGATTCCACATGTACGAAGGACATTCCGCGGCCCTCGCAGCTTTTCCGGTGCGCGTTTTTCACGCATTGGGCATCCGCGAGCTCTTCGTTTCAAACGCAGCTGGCGGGATTTCGACGAAGCTGGGAGTCGGAGACCTGATGATGATCTCGGACCACCTCAATCTCATGGGATCCAATCCTCTTGTCGGGCCGGAGGAGGAAGGCGAGACGCGCTTCCCCGACATGACAGACGCCTACGATCCCGGCCTGCGGAGAATCATGCGGACGACGGCCGAGAAGCTGAAAATCCCACTTCGGGAGGGAGTCTATGCCGGCTTGCTCGGTCCATCCTATGAAACGCCGAGCGAAGTGAAGATGCTCAGGTTGCTGGGGGCGGACGCGGTCGGAATGTCCACCGTGCCCGAGGTGATCATGGCGCGAGCGTTGGGAATGCGCGTGGCCGGAATCAGCTGCATCACCAATGCTGCCGCGGGTGTGACGGGCGCGGCGCTGAGTCACGCTGAAGTGCTCGAGACGACGCAGCGCGTCAGCGCGGCCTTCGAATCACTTGTGACCGAATTCCTCGCCCGCCCCGCTGACGTTCAGGTGTCTTCGGCGAGGTGATTCAGGGGTCCGTGGCCTGACCCGAGTCCCGGCGCGGTAGCGATTGCGTTGTGCACGTAGTCGATCGATCGCCGGACGGCTGCGTGCAGGGATTCACCATTCGCCAATTGAGCAGTAATAGCCGCCGACAACGTGCACCCGGTCCCGTGTGTGCTGGTCGTCTCGAGCCGCCTACCGGGAATGTCCGAATGTCTCCGTCGTAGAGAACGTCCAATACGCGCTCTCCGGACTCGAGATGTCCGCCCTTTACCAGCGCCGCCTGCGCACCCAGTTCAGTAACTATCATCTCCGCGGCGCGCGCCATTCCATCCTCGTCCTCGATCTTTTCGCCGATGAGTATCTCCGCCTCGTGGATGTTCGGGGTGACGAGAAATGCTCGGGATATGAGATCCCTTCGTATCACGTCGATCGTGTCTTTCTCGAAGAGGACGTCGCCCGAGCTCGCGACCATCACGGGATCGAGCACGTAGTTGGTGAGAGAGTGCTCGTCGATCGCGGTCGCTACCAGAGACGCGATGGCAGCGGTCGCCAACATCCCCGTCTTGAATGCCGAGGGAGGCATATCGACGACGACCGATTCGATCTGAGCGCGTACGAGGTCGACAGAAACCGCATCCCATTTATCGACGCCCCGGGTGTTCTGGGCGGTGATCGCGGTGATGACTGAAGTTCCGAAGACGCCAAATCTTTGGAAACTCTTCAGATCAGCCTGAATCCCGGCGCCGCCGCCGGAATCCGAGCCCGCGATTGAGAGCGCGATACGCATGAACGAAAGATGCGCCCTGATGACTCAGGGCGCATCCGAATTTGCACGAAAAACCCGAACTACTGGACCTGTTTCGGCGGTGGAGATGGCGGCAGCGACTGCAGCCGCGCCTTGAACGAGTGGAAATTGCGGGTGTCGGTACCAAGATTCGCGAGAGAGCTCGGCGGAAGTTGATTGATTCGCGTCTGGATGGCGGTGATCCGGTCCTCCTCGAGCGGGTGGGTCAGAAACCACGCCTCCACACCGGCGGGACGACTCTTCCGCTCTTCGAGAAGCTTCTGGAACATGGTGACCATGCCTTCGGGACTGATCCCGGCGCGAACCACGTTGTTGAAGCCTTCCTGGTCCGCCTCGGCCTCGTCCGACCGGCTGAAGCGCGCGAAGACCGCGCCCCCCGCGATGTTTATCGCAGCGCCAGCGACCTGACTGTTGCACACGCCGGTGAGCACACACGCCAGCGTAATTCCGACGTTCGCACCCTGCTCCTTTTCCATCTGCTTCACGGTGTGACGGCGGACGACGTGTCCGATCTCGTGACCCAACACCCCTGCAACTTCGTCCATCTTGTCAGAGCGCTCGATGAGTCCACGGTTCACGTAGACATAGCCGCCGGGGACTGCGAACGCGTTTACTTCCTTGCTGTCCACGATGAAGAAATGCCAGTTCAGATCCTTGCGGCTGGTGAGCCCGGCGATCGAGTCGCCAAGCACGTTGATATAGCGGTTCAACTCCGGATCCTGGACGATCGGTAGTTGTGCGTTGATCTGTTGCGCATATTCCTGTCCCATCTGGATTTCCTGCTGCTGGGAAATGCCGCATGCGACAAGAGGGAGCGTGAGTGCAACGCCTATGACAAATCGCTTCATTGAAACTCCGGCGATGGGATTACTGATGAGGCGAAAAGGCAAATACTATTCCAAGATGCATCTCGCCACCGGCCTGTGAAATTACTTACGCTCGCGCGCGACCTTCAGCGTCGAAAAGCACGCGAAAAACATTCACTCTTCGTCGCCGAAGGTGTACGCTCGGTTGAAGAGCTGCTGCGATCGGGCCTTACCATTCGCGGCGCTCTCGTTACGCCGAAGCTCGCTGCAGCGCCTCGCGGTGAATCGCTACGCAAACGCCTCGATGAATCGGGCGTCGAGGTAGTCGAGCTCTCTGAAAAAGATTTCCTGAGTGCCGCCGAGACGGAATCGCCCCAGGGCGTGCTGGCGATCGGGGAAGTCCCCGTCCGCTCTCTCGATACACTCGACATACCCATTGTGTGCCGCATCCTCGTTCTTGACGCAGTGCAGGATCCGGGCAACGTCGGTACGATCCTTCGGACCGCGTCCGCACTTGGCGCGAGCGCGACGATCGCGCTGCCGGGGACGGTGGATCTCTGGAACCCCAAAGTCATCAGGAGCTCGATGGGCGCCCAGTTCGCCCACCAGGCGTTTCCGGCGGAGTGGCCGGACGTCACCAGGTTTCTGGACCGCGAGGGCGTCGAACTATGGGCGGCCGAAGCACAGGGGGAGCCGCTCGACCTCGGTCGTGCTGTTAACCGGCTGGCGATCGTCGTAGGTAATGAAGGGTCGGGCCTCAATCCCGTCATTCGGGCGAGAGCGCAACGCACCATTTCGTTACCACTGGCCAGTGGCGTAGAGTCGCTCAACGTCGCGGTGGCAGCGGGCATCATCCTCTACGAGCTTCATCCATGATCGATATTCTGGTTGGCGTCTACGTCTTCACGATTGGCGCGTGCGTCGGGTCTTTCCTGAACGTATGCATTGGCCGCTGGCCAGAAGGCCTTTCGGTCGTGAGACCAAGATCGAGATGTCCCAAATGCGGACACCAGATCAAAGCGACTGAAAACATTCCTATCGTCAGCTGGCTCATCCTGCATGGCAGATGCAGCGGCTGCGGCGAACGGATCTCGATCCAGTATCCCATCGTGGAGCTGTTGGTAGGCTTGCTCTGGCTCGCGGCGTTCCACGAATTCGGGACGTCCTTCACTGCATTTCGGGTCGCCGTATTCGCGACCGTGCTGCTCGGAATTTCGATCACCGATGCGAAATACTTTCTCATCCCCGACGGTTTCACTGTCTTCGGGCTGCTTTTCGCGCTGCTCACCGCGCTCGCCGCGCTTTTTGTTGGGGATAATGGTCCCTTCGTCGGACCATGGGATGCAGTGATCGGCATGTGCGTAGGTGCAGGCGCGATCTCCGTCGTT
>DASXYR010000028.1:0-15417 GCA_036502385.1 Gemmatimonadaceae bacterium | reverse complement strand
CCAGGTGAACCAGCATCTGCTTCTCCGCAAGTACGACGGCTTCATGAAGAAGGGCCGCGTTCGCTTCCGGGGTCGTCAGAGCGGTAGCGGCTACTAAGTGCGGTGGGCCGGTTCTTCCAGCGGAAGATCGGTCAGAATTTAGCCAGCTCCGACCATGATCATCGTACTGCTGGGACCACCAGGCGCGGGGAAGGGAACTCAGGCAGATCGCCTGGCGGCCCGTCTCGGAATTCCGAAGATCGCCACCGGCGATGTACTGCGCGCCGCCCTCCGCGATGGCACCAAGCGGGGACGCGAGGCCAAGGCATACATGGATCGCGGCGATCTCGTCCCCGATTCGGTCATCCTCGGCATCCTCCAGGACGTGATGACTTCGCCCGCCACCGCCAAGGGAGCCATCCTCGACGGGGCCGTCCGGACCGTGCCGCAGGCTGAAGGCCTGGGCATCATGCTGGCCGAGATCGGGAAAAAGGTAGACCGGATTCTACTTTTCGATGTGGATGACGACGAGCTCGTGAAGCGCCTCAGCACCCGCACCGTCTGCGAGGGCTGCCAGACGCCTTATATGAGCCGCGATCCCGGCTCCAAATGCGAGAAGTGCGGTGGAACGCTCGTACGGCGAAAGGACGACGAGCCCGAAGCCATTCGTAACCGCCTGGAAGTGTATCGGACGCAGACTGCGCCGGTTATAGATTGGTATGGTGACAACAAAATGAAAGTTCTCAAAATCGACGCGGACGGACCGGTGGACGAAGTGACCGCCCGCGCGATCGAGGCGCTCAACGGATGATCCAGATCAAATCGCCGCGCGAGATCGAGATAATGGCGCGTGGCGGCGAAATACTCGCTGCCACCGTGCGCCTGCTCGAGGAGAGCGTCCGGCCCGGCATGACGACCATGGATCTGGACAAGATCGCGGACGATTTCATCCGCAGCCATCCCGGTGCCACAGCCGCCTTCAAGGGACTCTACAACTTCCCCGCCAGCATCTGCACTTCCATCAATCAGGAGATCGTGCACGGGATTCCCTCGAAGAAGCGCGTCATCGAGGACGGCGACATCATCTCCATCGACATCGGTGTGAAGCTCGAGGGCTACTATACCGACTCAGCGACGACGGTCGCGGTTGGGAAGGTCGACGATGAATCGACGAAGCTTCTCGACGTCACCAGGAAAGCGCTTGCCGCCGGCATCGAGGCCGCGATCCCCGAGAATCACCTCGGAGACATAGGGGCAGCAGTGCAGAGCGTCGTCGAGGCAGCCGGATTCAGCGTGGTGCGCGATCTCGTCGGTCACGGGATTGGCGTCGGATTCCACGAGGATCCGCAGGTGCCGAACTACGGCAAGCCGAAGCGGGGAGCTCGGCTCGTGCCGGGGCTCACGATAGCAATCGAGCCGATGGTGAACGTCGGCAGTCCCGGAACGCGGACGATGCCGGACCGCTGGACCGTGGTGAGCGTAGACGGCACGCGCTCGGCGCACTTCGAGCACACGATCGCCATCACCGAAAATGGCCCGCGTGTGCTTACCGCACTACCTGGGTAGCGGCTTAGCCCTCAGATAGCGGCTCGTTTGACCGTCCCAGCTAAGCTGGAGCGTGTCCCCCACCACAGAGAACTTCACGTTGCGATCGCCGCCACCGTCTCCCATGAGGTGCAGCATCGCCGCGTCGCCGAAGGCTGTGTAGTTCCCCTGGAGTGTCCGAATGGGAACTCGCAGATGGTAAGCGCCGGTCCCTGTGTATTCTTCGTAGGCCGGAACTCCGGTGTAATGCAGGTAGGTCCAGTCGCCTACCAACTGATTGTCGCCGACAGCGGCGCCAACGCGGCTCTCGCGCTGCTCCCGGCCATTTCTCGTCACGATGAGCGTATCGTGGACGATCGCGATCTTCGCCGGAGCCAGATCGCCATTGGGGCTCGTCACGAAGAGTGAGTCGCCGCTGCGTCGATAACTCATGTCGACCATCGCGCCCATCGTGAAGGTCAGCGTATTGTCGGCCGCGAAGGCGATCGTGGATCCGAGCCCGCCCTCGGAGCGGCTGATCGCTTCCCAGCTACCGAGAAGCGCGCCCGGCACGGCGACTACGCCCTGAGCCGCTGCGTTGCCGGATAGCCATAGTGGCGCAGCAACGAGGATGACGCGGGCGCTTGAGAGAATCGAGGGAGCTCGAGAGACTGTCATGAAGACAGCGTCCGCTCCACAATCTCACTGACTTTGGCAACGAGGTCGCTTGCCTCTTTCACGAGCTTCTTCGCTTCGCGCGCGAGGCTCTCGCCCTTCGATTTGTCGTCCAGGGCCTGGACGTTGACCCTGACGTTGTACGCCGCGCCCTTGCACGCGGCGTGAGCAAGAAGCGCGGCAACGCCGGCGTCTGTGACGGCATTGGTATTTCCCTTTTCGGCAACGAGCGCCGCGAGGCGAGCCACTTCTACTGAAGCTCGCGCCGTCTCCAGTGGCACCTCCGCCGCCTTCAGCAACGCGTTCGTTACCGCCTCGGCCCGGCGCGCGGCTGCATCGACCGGCTCCTTCGGGAGCTTATACGCCTCGGAAACGAGAGCGTATGCGTCGGCATCGCGCTTCACGAGACCGCTGAGAGTATTGCCGAGGGTTACGGCTTTTAGCGCGGCCTCTTTCATCTCGCCATCGACGGTCGCGTATTTCTTCTTGCCGATGGTGAGGCCCGCCACCATTTGCGCTAGCGCCGCCGCGAGGGCGCCGGCGTGCGCTGCCACGCTCCCTCCGCCAGGAACAGGATTCGACGACGCGACCGCCGCGAGAAACCCGCTCACGCTCTCGCCACCGCTCACGACCTCGCGCACCTGGCGCTCGAGCACCTGCTTCGGTGTGAACTGGCGGAGCTGCAAGTGGCTGACGGCCGCGTCGAACAGCACACGCTCCGGAACCAGCCCGACGATCTCGCTCCACGTCACCTGCGCCCCTTCCGACTCGGCGCGCAGCTTAACGAAATCGAACGCGTTGTGGAGGGGTGTCTTCTCGGTGTCGACGAGATTCATCGATACCTGTGCCTGCCCATCCACTTCGAGCCCCAGTCCTTTCACGTATTTGAACCCGCCGGACGACCCGCGCACCGCCTTTGCGATGTTCTTCGCGATCGGGAGATTCGAGGCGGGACCAAGGTAGACGTTGTACGCGACGAGAAAAGGGCGAGCGCCGATGGCCGTCGCTCCACAGGTCGGGTGAATCTGGGATGGCCCGAAATCCGGATTGCGCGCTGGATTCTTCCCCAGCTCGTCGCGGAGGCCTTCGAATTCCCCGCGACGCACGTCGGCGAGGTTCTCGCGCGCCGGCGTCGTGGCGGCCCGCTCATACAGATAAACGGGAATCTTGAGCTCGCCACCGACACGCTCACCGAGCTGGCGCGCCAGCGCGATGCAATCTTCCATCGTCGATCCCTCGAGTGGAATGAAGGGGACGACATCTGTCGCGCCAATGCGGGGATGCTCGCCCGTGTGCTGGCAGAGATCGATGCGCTCGCTCGCGGCGCGGATCCCGGCGAATGCGGCCTCGACCGCTGACTCGACGGGCGCCACGAAGGTGATGACCGATCGGTTATGCGACGGATCGGAGGAAACGTCGAGCACCGACACGCCCTCGACTGCCGCGATCGCATCGCGGATCGCCTCGATCACTTCCGGTCTCCGGCCCTCGGAGAAGTTGGGAACGCATTCCACCAGCTTCATTCAGTCGTTTCCTTTGCTCACGTTTGCGCGCCGCACGGTCTGCAACAGCCACGCGTGCATCGCTGGATTGCCCGCAACCAGGCCCCCAGCGACGGGGCGCGCGGATTGGCCTTCAAGATCAGTGACGATTCCGCCGGCCTCCCGTACCAGCAAAATACCAGCGGCAACGTCCCACGGGGCGAGGGTCAGCTCCCAGAACGCATCGAATCTTCCGCACGCGACGCTCGCCAGATCGAGCGCCGCGGCACCAGCGCGACGCATCCCAGCCGTACCCGCGGCCACCAAACTGAACTGCGCGACGTACTGGGGCAACTGCTCGACTGTCCTGAAAGGAAACCCCGTTCCGATCAGCGCACGACCGGGTTCACGCAGAGACGAGACCTTGATCCGCGCCCCATTCAGGAAGGCGCCTCCGCCCGAGATCGCGGTGAATTCCTCGCCGCGCGGAACGTTGAGCACGACCGCGGCGCAAAGCTCTCCCTCCCGTGCGACGCCGATCGACACCGCATACTCCGGGAAGCCGTGAAGAAAATTCGTCGTCCCATCGAGCGGATCTGCGATCACGACGATCCCGCTGCCGGAAAGCGCATTGGGGCTCAGCTCTTCGCCGAGCATGACCGCATCCGGCAGGCGACGCCCCACGATCTCGGCGATCTGCTGCTCCGATGCCTTGTCGACGGCGCTCACGAAATCGGACCTGCCTTTGGTCTCCCAAACGAGCCCTTCACGCCCGGATGTGGCGTCGCGGATGACAGATCCCGCCGCGCGAGCGGCTTCGAGGGCGACGTCGAGGAGCTCTTTATTCTCCCGATCAGTTCCGGAAATTGCTTGCAACTCCTCTCTCACGCTCTTTAATTTCGCGCAATGTCCCGCATCTTCAGCGGCATTCAGCCCTCAGGCTCCCTGCACATCGGAAACTATCTCGGAGCCGTAAAGAATTGGGTTGAGCTGCAGCACAAATACGAGTCGTTCTTCTGCATCGTCGACTATCACGCCATCACCCTTCCGTACGAGCCGGCGGACCTCCGCGCCCGCACGGCCGAGATGGCGCTGGGTCTGCTTGCCGCCGGACTGGATCCGGCCAAGTGCACGGTGTTCGTGCAATCGATGGTCCCGGAACATACCGAGCTGGCGTGGATATTCAACACTCTCACGCCGCTCGGCGAGCTGGAGCGGATGACGCAGTTCAAGGACAAAGCAAGTCGAGAGGAGAGCGTGCCCGCCGGCTTGTTGAATTACCCGGTGCTTCAGGCCGCCGACATCCTCATCTATCTCGCGGACCTCGTTCCGGTCGGTGAGGATCAGGTACAACACCTCGAGCTGTCGCGCGAAATAGCGCGGAAGTGGAACGCGCGCTTCGACTCCCCGGCGTCCGCCGGGAAGCCACCGGCCGCCTCGGCCGCGGCCCCCGGATTTTTCCCGGAGCCGCAAGCGCTGCTGACTCCCACGCGCCGCATCATGGGGCTCGACGGCAAGGCAAAGATGTCCAAATCGCTCGGAAACACGATCGAGCTGCTCGAGGAGCCGTCATCGATCTGGGAAAAGCTTCGCCCAGCCGCCACGGATCCGGCGCGAGTGCGCCGAAACGATCCCGGCACGCCGGAAGTCTGCAACATCTACCATCTGCATAAGGCGTTCAGTCCGCCCGCGACCATCGAGCATGTCGCGGTTCAGTGCAGAAGCGCCGGCTGGGGATGCCTCGACTGCAAGAAGGTGCTTCTCCAGTCGATGCAAACGGAGCTCGATCCCATTCGAGCGCGCGCAAAGGAGATTGCGGCGCATCCGAAGAAGGTCGCGGAAGCCCTGAACGCGGGGGCCGAGCACGCGCGCTCGATTGCGAGCGAGACGATGGGCGCGGTGAAAAAGAAAATGGGACTCTATTAGCAGGGCGATGGCCGACGCCGAGCTGGTTGAGCGCGCGAAGGATCTCGTGCGACGGCTCTCACGAACGCCGAGGCCGGCCGGTAGCACCGAGGAAGCAGACGCGCGCGCACTCTGCAGGAGTGTCCTCGAGCAGGCCGGGTTCGAGTGTGTGGAGCGACGATTCGACTATTCCCAATGGCCGGGACGGTGGGGGATACCAGTCGCCGCCGCGGCGCAGGCCGCAACAATTCTCCTCGTTGCACGTATGGCAACGCATGAGGGTCCCATCATAGCGCTGGCGGTCGGAGCAGCGCTCTACATCGCGCTGCTTCTCGCGTCCGGAGACGCGAAACGCCGCTGGATATCTGCGCTGCCCTTTCAGCGCGCAGCTGCTGTGAATCTCGAGGCGACGCGCGGAAATCCCAGGGTATGGCTCGTGGCGCACCTCGACTCGAAGTCGCAGACGGTCCCCATGCTCGTTCGCATCGCGAGCTCGATTGCGCTTGCTGCGGTGATGGTCGCCTCGACGATCGTCCTGCTGCTTTCGCTTCGCGACTCCCTCGATGCGACCGGTGCGTGGCCGGCGCTCCGGATCGCCGCGGTACTTGCCGCACTTCCTTCGATCTTCTGCTGGGTTCGCAGCGGTTCTCCAGGAGCCGTGGATAACGCTAGCGGCGTTGCGGCGGTGCTCATCGCCGCTGCCTCCGCACCGTCTGCGCGAGATCTCGGCGTCCTGATCACCAGTGGCGAAGAGCTCGGACTCGCGGGCGCGCGAGTATGGGCAGCGCGCGCGAAGCCGGGAATCGTGGTACTCAACTGCGACACGGTCGACGATTCTGGTGGTTGGCGGCTAATGTACAATGGTACGCGTCCGCACCAAATCGCGGCGGCCGCTGAAAAAGTCTCGAGTTTGATCGGTTCGAAGCTCTCTACCGGGCGATTCATTCCCGGGATTCTGGCGGACAGCATGGCTTTTTCTGACCGGGGTCTCCCGGCGGTGACGCTGAGCAGAGGCACTCTCTCGACTCTCGCGCGCATTCACACGCGGCGCGATACTTCCAATGCCTTCACATCCAGCGGCGTTGCCGATGCCGGTACCATCCTCTCGGCCCTAACGACGGAATTGACCTGATGGCGCTAATAATTCTCGCGGTTGTAATCCTGGTGTCCCTTGTCCTGATAGTCCTGGGTCTTCCGGGACTCTGGATAATGGTGGCCTCGGCGGTCACATACAATCTCATTGTTCCTGGCGATCCGATCGGCTGGTTCACGCTGGTGGCGGTCGCGGTACTGGCGCTCGTGGCAGAGCTTCTCGAGTTCACCATGACCGGTCGCTATGCGAGGAAATACGGAGGCTCGCGCCGCGCTGGCTGGGGTGCGATCATTGGCGGTATTATCGGGGCGTTCGTTGGAGTTCCCGTGCCAATCGTCGGACCGATCATTGGAGCCTTCGTGGGGTCATTTTGCGGCGCGCTCGTGGCGGAGTTGACCGGTGGAGCGTCTGCAGGAGATGCCACTCGGGTCGCGAAAGGCGCATTGATAGGGCGGGTTATGTCTACCGTCCTCAAAATCGGAATTGGGTTTACGATCGGTGTCTGGATATTCGTGGCAGCCATGAAGTGACCTATGATTCCCTCATAACATGACCCCAGGCGACAATACAGCGAAAAAGCCCGATGCCACCCCAGCGGAAATCGAGGGTGCGGGCAAATACGTCTACTGCATCAGTCGTCTCGAGCGATCGCGGGATTTTGGAGAGATAGGCATAGGCGGTGGCGCCCGGGTTTACACGGTGAATCACAACGATCTGGCGGCGGTTGTGAGCGATACTCCGATCGTCATCTACGACCCGACGCGCGAGAATGTTCTCGCCCACGAATTCGTCAACGAGACCGTGATGCGCGAATTCACGCTCATCCCGATGTCTTTCGGCACGGTGTTCCGCTCCGAGAAAGACGTGCTCGCTCTCCTCAACTCGACTTACCAGGCATTCACGGACGTGCTCGAGAAGATGCAGGACAAGATCGAGTTCGGGCTCAAGATCCTCTGGGATCGCGACAAGGTCGTTGCTTCGATCGAGCGCGACAACGACGAGATCAGACGGCTCAAGGACGAGATCACCCGCAATGCCGCGTCGTCGACATACTTCGCGCGGATGCAGCTCGGCCGCCTCGTCGAAGCCGCGATGGAAGACGCGAGCAACCGCTACGTCACTGACGTGCACGAACAGCTCAAGGATGTGTCCGTCGCGAGCCGCAGCAACAAGGTCATCGGCGATCGCATGATCCTCAACGCCGCGTTTCTCGTCGACAGAAATGCGGAGAAGCCGTTCGACGAGAGAGTGAAGGCGATCAGCAGGCAGTATGAGGATCTGCTTACCTTCAAGTACACGGGGCCCTGGCCGCCGTACAACTTCGTCACGATCAAGCTCAAGCTGGAAAAGGCCACCTGAAGCGGGTCTGATCACCCATGGGACTTCTCTCCAACATCCTGCTTGCGCCATTCCTCGGACCGATTTACGGTACGCGCTGGACGCTCGACAAAGTGGACCGCGTCGTTCGCGAGCAGCTCACGGATGATACTCCGATCAAGGAAGAATTGATGGAGCTGCAGCTCAAACTCGAAACGGGCGAGATCGACGATCCCGAATACTTACGACGCGAAGCCGAGATTATGCAGAAGCTTCGGGACGTCCGCGATTGGCGTGAGAAGTTCGGGATGTCCACAAGTGGCGGACCGGTTCGCGTCGCCGAAGACGACGAAACCGAGTAGTCGCGGCAGACCGGCGACCCGATGAGCGAGCGCGTCTCCTACGTCTATGGCGTGGCACTGTCGTCAATCGATACGGCTACCGCACCGGCGGGAATCGAGGGAGGAGCCGTTACGGTAATTCCCAATGGTGATGTCTCGGCGCTCGTCACCTACGTGAGCGCGAAGGATTACGCGCCGCAAACGGTCGAGGCTCTGACCGCTGATGTCGACTGGGTGAGCGCGCGCGCCGCCGCGCACGACCGCGTGCTCACGTGGGCGTCCGACACCGGCCCGGTGATTCCTTTCCCGATGTGGACGCTCTTCCACGACGCCAATGCCGTGCAGGCTATGCTAGCCACCCGAATGGACGAGCTCCGCCGCACCTTCAAGCGCATTGGTGACGGCAGGGAATTCATCGTTCGCGTCTACGTGCAGCCCGGTGTCTTCAAGGATCATCTCGCGGAGCACAAGGAGGAGCTGTCGGCGCTGGAAGCGGAGGCCGCCAAAGCCTCGCCCGGTCAGAGATATCTGCTCCAGCGGAAGCTGGAGAATCTTCGCCGCGATGCCGGCCGCGACGTTGCGGCGCAGGCCGCGACCGAAATTCACGACGCATTGCGCGCTGTTTCTCTCGACACCGTACGTGAACAGCCCGTGAACTCGGGTGCGCCGAGGGAGCAGGGGAGGGCGATTCTCAACGCATCTTTCCTCGTCGCTCCGGCGCGCGTCGTCGATTTTCAGCGGGCGCTGACGGCGATGGTCAACAAGTACGAGCCGTCCGGATTCAAGTTCGATTTCACGGGGCCGTGGCCGGCTTACCATTTCGTGGGTGAGAGAAGCGAGTGAGCGAGCTTGACATCTTCGGCGACGAGCGGCTCGATCTTGCGGATCTGCTAAGCCACGTCCTCGACAAGGGAGTGGTTCTCAAAGGTGAGGTGATGCTCGCCGTCGCGGACATCGATCTCGTCCGGCTCGACATCGGCCTCCTGCTGACGGCGGTGGAGACCGCGCTCCGGCGCGGAGAAGGCGGCTATGGCCCCACGACTCCGGCGCGTCCCCCCGCCGATTTTCCGCCAATGGTTGTCGACTCTTCGGGGTCGACGATGGAAAGTCAGGTTGTAGACAGCTTCGACGCCCCGAAAGGCGCTCCGATAGTACCCTTGGAAACCGTTGCCGGAGCGCTGCCTCCGCGTCTTAATACTGATCCGGATAAAGTCGAGAACGGCCTCGCCCGGCTCGTCTTGACGTTGATTGAGGTATTGCGTAAGGTCTTAGAGCACCAGGCAGTTCGGCGAATGGAGGGAGGACATCTAAGCGACGAAGAAGTCGAGCGTCTCGGTGTCGCGTTACTCCGCCTTAACGACCGGATGCAGGACATGAAGGGGATCTTCGGACTGAGCGATGACGATCTCCAGATAGACCTGGGCCCCCTAGGAAAGTTACGCTAACACGGCGACGAGCCGAACGGAGACGACTGCTTGGCTGACTTAGTATCCCCGTCGCGCACCTATGGACTTGTCGACATTCTGGATCGTGTGCTCGACAAGGGCCTCGTCGTGGTCGGCGACATCAAGATCAACCTCGCCAACGTCGAGCTCCTCACCATCCAGATCCGGCTTCTCATCTGCTCCATCGACAAGGCCGAGCAGATTGGAATGAACTGGTGGCGCCACGATCCGCGCCTTCGCACTCCGGAGCCAGCCCCTCCGGCTATCAAGCACACCTCTCACGCCGACCCGGCAACAAGCAACCAGGAGTCACGACATGGCAGTTGAACGGTCCCCGAGCGGCAGCTCGCTCATCGACGTCCTTGATCGGGTTCTCGACAAGGGCATTGTCATCGACGCATGGGTTCGCGTCTCGCTGGTCGGGATCGAGCTGGTGACGGTCGAAGCGCGTATCGTCGTAGCATCCATCGATACCTACCTCAAGTACTCCGAAGCGGTTGGACTCACCGCCCCCGGCTCACGCCCGCGCGACATCGGCGCCGGTGCGACGGACGAGCTGGATCGGATGCGATCGGAAAATGCTGATCTGAAGCGGCGACTTGAGCGACTCGAGGCGTGACAGGGAAGCGGTAGCCGCCAGCCCGCAACTCAGCGGAGAGCGGCTCGCCGAGCTGCTCTCCGCAATCTCCGAAGCACCAGACTTCTCCACTGGGGCGACCTTCATGATCGCCCAGATCGCCGACATCCTTGGCGCGCGGCGGGCGATTGCCATAACGCTCGACAGCCCGCCACGCCGCTTTGTCGGGACGGCAAGCATCGGTTTCGACGACGCGCCGCCACCCTTCATCTCACTCTCTAGCGACGATCTCTCGAACCCGATCGTCGTCGCGGCACTCTCCCTCTATCCTGTCAGCTGCGACGGGGCGGTCCCCTTGCCTGGTATTCCGTTTGGCGAATGGACTGCCATTCCCTTTCCGCAGCCACAGTATCGGGGCGCCCCGCACGTGCTCAGCGACGCCGAGCTCGATCTGGTGCAGATCGATGGCTGCGAGGTACGGCGCCGGAACGCCGCAGAACGAAGACGGAGATATGGCCACGCGCCGGGCGGCGTTGCCCTGATCGAGGCCTCCGTCGACGACGACACGCTGATTGCGGTCATGCACGCGACTTCGTTGGCGGGCCCGGTGCTGGCGCGCATGGCAGCGGTGGAGGAATTCCGGCTCTCTACGGGCCGGCTCGATCAGCAGCGCGAGATGCTGACGGCCATCGTGAATTCGCTTCCCGACCCAATCGTGATCATCAACGCCGAACACGATATCGTCGTCCAGAACAAGCGCGCCGAGCATCTGCTGTCGACCGAGGACAAGGACTCGGAGGGGCGCCGCCGGGCGGTGGAAATAAATAATCTCCTCTTCACGTCGCACCTCTCCAAAGCCGCGATGGGCGTCAACGAGACCGCTGGATCACGCGAGCTGAACCTCGTCGATCCAGACGAGGGCACCGATCTCCTGTTCGAGGTGCTGACCCACGACCTGGGTGGGGTCGAGATAAGTCAGGTCGGGTCGACCGTCTCCGTCCTCCGCGACGTCACTGACCTTCGCCGCGCGGCACATGAGCTCGAGCGCCAGGTTCAACGCGTTCGACTGGCCGAGATCGACGCCAAGCGCGAGCGCGACCGGCTGAATCTCATTCTCGAGAACGTCGCCGATCCCATTCTCGTCACCGACGACCGCTCCAACATCATCCTCATGAACAAGCAGGCGGAGCAGCTGTTCGAGTCGGACGACAGTGTGAGATGGGAGCGAGCAGCGATGGTGCAGGCGAACGACACCAAGTTCACGACATTCATCTCGGACTTCACCATCAGTCCGGCGCTGGCACGTCGCGAGCAAATGAAGCTGCGCATTCCGGACACTGGCGTTGAGCTTCCCGTCGAGGTCGTGTCGGGCAAGATCCTCAATCGGCGCGGGGAGCCCCTCGCGATCGTGTCGGTGCTGCATGATCTGACCGAGCAGGCCGAGAACGAGCGGCTTTACGATGAGCTCAAGACATTCTCCAGCCAGCTCGAGGAGCGCATTCGCGCGGCGACGGCCGACCTCGCCGAGCAGAATACGAGGCTCCAGTGGCAGTCGCGCGAGCTGGAGAAAGCAAACCGGCTGAAGTCCGAGTTTCTGGCCAGCATGTCACATGAGCTGCGGACCCCGATCAATGCTCTCATCGGATATGCGTCCCTTATGCTCGACAGGATCTACGGCGATCTGACTCCGCGGCAGGAGGAGGGCCTCAACCGGATCCAGGGGGCGGCGCAACATCTGCTCGCGCTCATCAACGACATCCTCGACCTCGCCAAGATCGAAGCCGGCCGCATGCCACTTCACCTCGACGACGTCACGCTCGCGGACATAGTCACCGAGATCTCACAGCAGATCGAGCCGCTGGTCAAGAAGAAATCGCTGTCGTTCCAGGTCGAGATGCCGCCAACACCGTTGACGCTCCATACCGACCGCACCAAGGTCAAGCAGATTTTGCTCAACCTGCTCTCCAACGCGGTCAAGTTCACGCACAAGGGCGGAATCTGGGTGACGGTCTCGAAGGACGAAGAGGATCTGCGCTTCGACGTCCGCGATACGGGCATCGGAATCAAGGAGTCGGACATCGAGTCGATGTGGGAGGATTTCCGACAGGTCGATCAATCCAGAACGCGCGAGTTCGGCGGGACGGGCCTCGGGCTCAGCATCACGCGAAAGCTGGTCGACGCCCTCGGCGGGCACGTCTTCGCAGAGAGTGTGTTCGGAAAGGGCTCGACGTTTACGGTCGTGCTGCCCATCAGGAGCGTCGTCCGCCCCGATGATCCGCCCCGCGTCGTGGACGTGATACCGCAACCCTCGCCCGCGAAGCGTTGACACGGAGTCCGGAAAAGGTAGATTGAACCAACGCCCCGACCCCCTCGGGGCGTTTGCTTTTCCCTCCCGCGAAATCTTCCGGCTCACGAGCGATGTTCGATTCGAAAACGCGCACGATCGTCGTCGTCGGCGCCCAATGGGGCGACGAAGGCAAAGGAAAGCTCGTCGACGTGCTGGCAGAGCGCGCGGACTGGGTCGTTCGCTATCAGGGCGGTGCGAACGCCGGTCACACGGTGCACATCGGCGAAAAATCTTTCGTGTTGCATCAGATTCCGAGCGGGATTCTGCACGCGGGCGTCCGGTGCGCGATCGGTAATGGGGTCGTGCTGGACGTGGAGACGCTGTTCTCCGAGATCGACGAGCTCGTCACCGATGGCATCGATGTAGAAGGACGCCTCTACGTGAGCGACCGCGCGCACTTGGTGCTGCCCTACCATAAGCTCGTCGACAAGCAGAGCTCCGCCAGCAAGGAGATCGGAACCACGGGCCGCGGCATCGGGCCCGCTTACGAGGACAAATATGGACGCCGGGGAATCCGCGTTCTCGACCTGCGAAATCCGGAACGACTCGCCAAGCTTGTCGAGCGTGGGGTGGCGCACGCCAACATCCAGCTCGCGACGTCGGGGTCAAAGCTCGCGGATGTCGGCTACACCCTTGACGTCCTCGAACGCTTTACCAGACGGCTTCTCCCGCTGGCCGAGGATGTGGGACTGAGGATCCATCGCGCGATATCCAGTGGCGCCGCGGTGCTGCTCGAAGGCGCGCAGGGCTCGCTCCTCGATATCGATCACGGCACCTATCCGTACGTGACGTCGAGCAGCACGACCTCCGGCGGCGCCGCAACGGGCGTTGGCATCGCCCCAAAAGAGCTCGACTCGGTGATTGGCGTTGTAAAAGCGTACACCACACGCGTCGGCAACGGGCCGCTCCCGACTGAGTTCGAGGAGCCGCTCGCTACCGAGGTGCGCGACCTTGGCAACGAGTACGGCGCGACAACCGGGCGTCCGCGCAGGTGCGGGTGGTTCGATGGAGTCGTGGTGCGCTACGCCGCCCGCGTGAATGGACTGACGGATCTCGCGGTCACCAAGCTCGACGTCCTCGATACCCTCGACCGCATCGGTCTCTGCACAGGGTACGAGGTGCAAGGCGAGCTGTACGAGGAATTTCCGGGCGATCTCAACATTCTCGATCGCGCGGTGCCGAGGTACGAGTGGTTTGACGGTTGGCGCAGCAGCACCGCCGAAGCGCGGAGTCTTTCGGATCTGCCGAGCGAGGCTCGCCGCTATCTCGACCGGATCGAATCGTTGGTCGAGACGCAGATCACCTACGTGAGCGTCGGAACCCGCCGCGATCAGATCATCGGAGTCGAGGGCGCTGCGCACGCGCCTCCGGCGGGCGTCAGCTAGCGCTTGAGCGGAATGTCGGACGACGCGGACCTCGTCATCGTCGGAGGAGGGCCGTGCGGGCTGGCGGCTGCGATCTCGGCGCAGCGCGCGGGACTCAAGCCCCTGGTGATAGAATCGCAGGTGATCGTCAGCACGATCGCCGCGTATCCGCCCTACGTTCGCTTCTTCTCGACGGCGGAGAAGCTCGCGATCGGCGGCCTCCCGTTCGTCATCGCGACGGAGAAGCCGGGCCGGCGCGACGCCCTCGCATATTATCGCGCCGTGGTCGTGAACTTTGCGGTGCCCCTTAGACAGCGCGAGCGTGTGATGGCAATCGAGGGCAAGTCCGGCGCGTTCGTCGTTCGCACGCGGACGCAGGGAGGGGAAGACCGCCGCATCACCACGCGCGCGGTCGTCGTGGCGACGGGATACTTTGGCTCGCCGAATCGCATCGGGGTCCCGGGCGAGGATCTTCCCCACGTGTCGCACGTCTACCATGAAGGGCACGAGGCGTTTCTCCAGGATGCGGTCGTCGTGGGCGGCGGGAATTCCGCGGCGGAAGCCGCACTCGATCTCTGGCGCTCGGGCGCGCGCGTGACACTCGTGCACTTCGGCCCGACGTTCGACAAGAAGATCAAGCCGTGGGTGCTCCCCGACTTCACCAATCGGGTGAAGGAAGGCTTCATCTCGGTGAGGTGGAACGCTCGGGTCGCGTCGATCGATGGCGAGCACGTCGTAATTCGAACGCCAAAAGGGGAGGAGAGACTGCCGGCGGAACGCGTTTACCTCATGACGGGCTTCGCACCCAGCCTCGATCTCCTTCGCGAAAGCGGCGTGCGGATCGATGCCAGGACGGGGATTCCCGCACACAATCCGGAAACCCTCGAGACGTCGGTGCCGGGCATCTATATAGCTGGAGTAGTTGTGGCGGGATTCGATGCCAACAAGGTCTTCATCGAAAATGGACGCTATCACGGAGACCGGATTGTCGCGCACCTTGGCGGCAAGCGCGCGCCGTCGGAGCCCAAGCTGAGCGCTGAGCTGGATACGTAGGCTTCCCGCTTCCCGCAAACCGCCTCCCCCTTCTAGCTTTCGCCCATGCCCAATCAGCCAGATGTGATGGAGAAGCTCGTATCGCTCGCCAAGCGCCGCGGCTTCATCTTCCAGTCCTCAGAGATTTACGGCGGCACCGGCTCCGTCTGGGACTACGGTCCCTTGGGCGTCGAGCTGAAGAAGAATCTCAAGGATCGCTGGTGGCACGCGATGGTGCGGGCGAGAAACGACATCGAGGGATTAGACGCCGCGATTCTCATGAATCCCCGCGTCTGGGAAGCGAGCGGGCACGTCAGCGGGTTCGTCGATCCGCTGG
>DASXYR010000027.1:0-6038 GCA_036502385.1 Gemmatimonadaceae bacterium | reverse complement strand
AATACCTTTGGAAGTTATGGCGGTCGCGCCGCAGCGGCGCGACTCAGAACTTCGTATTCTCGCATGGCGATCGGTTTCCCGCTACTTGTCGCCTGTTCTAGCCGTTTTTTCTGTCCTGCGAACAGGCGTTCTCGGAGGCATCGGACGCGGAGCGCGACGTCCTCGATTTCAGCAGATCATCTGTGGTAAGAGCATGCGCGAGCAGTTTCCTGGCGCGGCTCAATCCGACATCCGAGTCAGCATATCGGCGTGCAACGGCTGAGTCACCAAATGCGATGCGAGTGACTTCGGTGCCGAGCAGCCTGTCAATCGACGATTGTGCAGAATCATACGTCGGTCGATCGATGGTGATCTTGCCATCGCTCAAACGGCGAAACAGTTCGTCGCGCCACGCCTGTGATACTTCAACGCGTCGTGGCGCGCTCGGCGCAAGCTCACGCGCGTATCCGCCGAGAACACGATAAAACGCCGGCTGCGATGAGCCGATCTTGCGTGCGAGTGTCGACTCGCTTGCGGCGATCGCGCGCCTGTCGACAGTGATGTCCGGCATGATTCCACCAGAGGCCGTGCTGTCAGGCGCATCCTCTCTTAATACGCCGTCGTCGCCCAGTGTCCTGTCGCGATGAATCGAGCGTCCGCTTGGAGTCAGCCACCGTCCGGTCGTGAGCTTGACAGCGTATCCATCGGTGAGATTGTACACGGATTGAACCAGTCCTTTGCCAAAGGTTCGCTGGCCGACGACAAGAGCGCGATCGTGATCCTGAAGCGCGCCGACGAGAATTTCCGCTGCGGATGCGGTGCCACCGTCAACAAGCGCAACCATCGGAATTGCCGACGTAACCGGCTCGTCCTCTGCGCGATAGCCCTCGACGCCTTGTCGCGATCGCACGGCAGCGAGACAAGTTCCCTTGGCGAGAAACTGGTTTGCTATGTCGAGTGCAGCTTCGACTCGCCCGCCGGGATCGCCACGAAGGTCGAGCACGATCGAATGCGCGCCGGATTTCCGCACTTGCTCCAGCGCATCGCGCATCTCCGCAGTTGTCGTCTCAGTGAATTGCTGAAGCGGAACGTATGCGACTCCATCATCGAGCACGCTGACGTAAGGAACCGAGGGTATGTGAACGTCTTCGCGCGAGAGATCAAACACGATCGGCGCAGCGACGCCGCTTCGCAGCACTGACACTTTGACTGCGGTCGCAGCGCTTCCGCGCAGCGCGGCAGAGACCTTTTCTACCGGCCATCCTTTTGTGTCTTTACCATCAACCGCCGCGATCACGTCACCGGCAAGAATTCCCGCACGGGCCGCCGGCCCTTGCCACACACGCGCGGCGGCGACCAAAGGACCTTCCTCTTCAAGCTGAACACCAATGCCTGCGTACTTGCCATCGGTCTCGAGGGTGAACGCGGCAAGCTCTGACGGAGAATAGAGGGCGGCGTAGGGATCCTTGAGCTCCTTGATCACGCCTCTCGCCGTTTTGACAAACAGCGAGTCCGCGGAAAGCGTATCGACGTATCGGCCCGAAACGAGTGAGAAGACCTTTGCAAACAGCTGCTCGCCACTCCCCCTCGCCGGCAGCGATCGGAACGCCGCGACGGCGAGCATGCCGAACATCAACACTGCGAGGGTGGCTCTTCTGATATCGCGACGACGTCGAGGGGTGAACATGCTGAAAGATTACAGTCGCACCTGCCCAGCGTCAGGACTTACTGGAAACTGTACGATTTCCTAACACCCTTCTTCACACGTACTGCCCCACCGCCTGCCGGATCTTCGACCGAATTTTCAGGAGGGCATGCGCACGCCGTGACCGGCCCAGAACCTTTGCGAGCGCTCGCTCTACACCAGGCTCGATCTTCCCTCTGCTGAGAATCCTGCTCGAGATATTGTAGTAGTAGTGGATGAACGGCAGCGCACTCACCCGGCCCGCTAAATCACGGCCGTCAAACGAGTCGCATTCGCCGAGTACGCCATTCTCCATCAGGTGCATCATCGTCACGACGCACTTCTCGCAGCGCGAACAGTTCCGCGAATCATCCACATTCTTGTAACACACTCGCACGTGTCGAAGGGCAGTCTTGTCAGCCGCTAATGCAGCCACCTTTTCCTCGCGCGTTGTATCGGCTCCGAAATGGTCGACGACTACGCCATTCGCCGAAAAAAGCGGATCCGTCCTCGTGTGCGAGCCCCACGGCTGCTCATCCGGGAGGTACCACGATGCTGAAACAATCAACCTGCCTATCTGTCCCGTAAGCAGATGACCGATTGCAGCGAGACCGCCGCCATGCGAGCGCTCCCACAGATTCGGCTTGCCGACGGACGGATGCTCCCGCAGGTTCGTGCGAATTACGACTGGACGGATTCCATGCGCTTCTGCAGTCTCGTGGACCGCACGCGTCAGGCCATCCATTCTCTGCAAATCGTCGAGCGGAATGTCGAACCCGTGAACTGAAACCAGCATGTCCGGATTCGAGCCACCAAGCAGGCTGTGATACGAGTCCACGCCGGCGCTGAACATGAGGGCGGACTGAGGATTGGTTCTCCCCGAATCCGGAATGCGCGCCGCAACCGGAGGACGCGGGATATAACCCCACCATTCTTTCCACGCGGACATTATCTGATCAACGCCATCGAGCCACACTTCGCTCAATGGACCCTCCGACACAAGTGTTCGCCGCCGATGAACGGAGGAAAACAACATGGCCGACGCAAACGCCTCCGGCGAGGCCGCGAGCTCGATGTCCGCCGACTGGAACCAGAGCGGTTTTCCGTCTACATCAGCCCAGGCGCGCGAGACACCGTTCACCTTCTCGACGCACGGGATGCCCACCGTGATAGTCTTCTGGCGCCCTGACAAAAAAACTCCCGGCACTTTGTGAAGTACCGGGAGAATTAACCTCTTTTCGCGAAACTTAAAAGCTGGCCGTCAAGCAGCGCTCTCCAGCGGCTTCACGTCTTCGATTGCCGGCGGCTTCACGAGGGCGATGTCCAGCACCTGGGTCAGCGTCTCCACCGGGTAGAACTTCAACGTGTCGCGAACCTCCTGCGGCACGTCCTCGATGTCAGCCTCGTTCGCCTTGGGAATGATGATGTGCTTGATACCGGCGCGATGTGCGCCAAGCACCTTCTCTTTCAATCCACCGATCGGAAGCGCTCTGCCTCTCAGCGTGATCTCGCCGGTCATCGCGACATCGCGACGAACCGCACGATCAGACATCTCAGACACGAGAGCGGTCGCAATCGCGAGACCTGCGGACGGTCCATCCTTCGGAATCGCGCCAGCGGGCACGTGAATGTGTGCCTCGATTGCGCCGAGCCGATCCTTTGGAATGCCGAGCTTCGCGGCGTTGTTCGTCGCGTACGTGAATGCCGCACGCGCCGATTCCTTCATCACGTCGCCGAGCTGTCCGGTCAGAATCAATGACACCGGCCCACCAGGTCCGTTTTCAGCGGTGTCGGTCTGACGATTCCCGTAGTATCTGCGAATCGACGCTTCGACGAACATGATGTCACCACCCATCGGCGTGTAATACATACCGGTTGCGATTCCGACCTCGTTCGACTCCTGCGCGCGCTCGGGATGAACCTTCGGCCGCCCGAGAAGCTCGCGAACTTCGTCCGCGGTGATCTCCTCATCGACGATCGGACCAGTCTCGCCCATTGCGATCTTTCTCGCGACTTTGCGTGCAACTGCTCCAAGCTGGCGCTCGAGTTGTCGCACACCGCTTTCGCGAGTGTAGTTCGAAACGACGCTCATCACGGCGTCATCGGTAAAGTGAATGCCCTTGTCGCTGAGTCCCGACTCCTCGAGCTGCCGCGGAATGAGATACTTCTTCGCGATCTCGGCCTTCTCCTTCTCGGTGTACCCGGAGAAGTCGACGACTTCCATACGGTCGAGCAGCGGGCCCGGAATGTTCTGAACGAAATTTCCGGTAGCGATGAACACCACTTCACTCAGGTCGAAAGGAATTCCGAGATAGTGATCGGTGAACGTGTCGTTCTGCGCAGGATCGAGAACCTCGAGCAACGCGCTCGACGGATCTCCCTGATAGGAAGTTCCAAGCTTGTCCACCTCGTCGAGCAGAAAGACAGGATTCTTGGTCCCCGCCTGCTTCATTCCCTGAATGATGCGCCCGGGCATTGCGCCAACATACGTGCGGCGGTGTCCGCGAATATCGGCCTCGTCGCGCGCTCCGCCGAGCGCCACTCGTACGTACTGACGCCCAAGCGCACGCGCAATCGATTTCGCGATCGACGTCTTGCCTACTCCCGGAGGTCCGATGAAAAGAAGAATCGGGCCCTTGGCCATCGCCTTCGCCTTGGCTTCCTTCTGGTCCGTAATCGGCTTGTCTTCGTATTCGCCAACCGCGAGCGAAGGGGTCGCGTTATCCTTTTCCGCTCTTAGAACGGATGCCGGAAGCTCGCCTTCGCGTTCGACTTCTGACGCGAGTTGTTGAGCACGAAGCTGACGAACGGCAAGGAATTCGAGAACACGATCCTTGACGTCAGACAGACCGTAATGGTCTTCCTCGAGGATTGCGGCGGCGTTATTCAAATCGAGGTGATCGTCCGATCGTGTATTCCACGGAAGCTCGGCGATCCATTCGAGATAGGTGCGAATCACCTGTGCTTCCATCGACTCGCGGCCGGCCCGCTCGAGTCGGCCAAGCTCGCGCTCGACTTCGAGGCGAGCATCCTTCGGAAGCTCGAGCTTGTTGAGCTTGTCGCGGAGATCGGTCATTTCCTTGGACTGATCGTCGTCGCCGAGCTCTTTCTGAATCGCCTTCATCTGCTCGCGCAGATACATCTCGCGCTGACGCTCGCCCAGCTCTTCCTGGACCTGCGACTTGATGTCTTCCTGCGCTTCGAGCAGTCCAACCTGCCGCTGAACATGAACAAGGACGCGGCGAAGCCTGTCCTCGATGTTCAGTGTTTCGAGCAATCCCTGCTTTTCGGGCACCGAAAGCTCGATGTAGCCGGCAACGAGGTCGGCGAACTTTCCGGGTTCCGTGACGGCGTCGAGGACCTGGTGAACAACCTCTTCGGGCAGCCCGCGACGCTCGCCAAGCTCAGCCGCGCGCTCGCGCGTCTCTTTCTGAAGCGCCGTGAACGCCGGATCGTTCTCATCGACCGGATTCATTTCCTCGGCCGGAACGATCACGGCGCTGAGGTAGCCTTCGGTCATCGTGTACTGAAGCGCAGTCGCGCGCTGTTCTCCCTGGAGCAGCAGCTGCACTCCGCCGAGCCCTCGCTGGATTTGTCCAATCCTGGCGATGACGCCCATGGAATACAGGATGTCAGGTGTGGGCTCGTCAGTGTTGTCGCGTTGCGCAACGGCAAAAACGAGTCGGTCGCCCTTGAGGGCCGACTCGATGGCGCGAAGAGTTCCAGGCCTGCCCGCAGCTATAGGAGCGGTAAGTCCCGGAAAGATTACTGTTCCGCGAAGTGGCAGAACGGGTATAGTTTGACGCTGTCCCATGTTTTTCCCTGAGAATTGAAACGACTACTTTTCGAAGTACGTCTTTAAGTGGTGCGGACTATACTGCATCTTTTGAGCGACCGATTTACGCCACGGGGGCATGATTCCCAAAAATTGTATGTCGGTATGACGCGTGTAGCATGCCATTAAGACCTGATGACGCCTTGGGAGCCCACGTGGCTACCGTTCTGGCGCCCAACTATGAAGTAGACAGCGAAATCGGCCGCGGCGGAATGGGCATCGTCTATTGCGCCATGGACAAACGCTTGAAGCGGAACGTCGCGATCAAGCTTTTGCCGCCCGAGCTGGCTTTTCGCGCCGATATCCGCTCCCGGTTCCTCCGGGAGGCGGAGACTGCCGCGCAGCTGAGCCATCCGAACATCGTTCCGATCTACAACGTCGAGGAGCGCGAGAACCTCGTCTACTTCATCATGGCGTTCATCGCGGGCGACAACCTCGCCACGCGGCTTCAGGAAACGGGCGCCATGGACGCGTCGGAAGTGCGCCGCATTCTAAAGGAAGTCGCGGACGCGCTCTCCTACGCCCACAAGCGAAACGTCG
>DASXYR010000026.1:0-2644 GCA_036502385.1 Gemmatimonadaceae bacterium | reverse complement strand
GATCGCGAGTGAGAAGAGCCACGGAAATGCGATCGCCAGCAGTACCACTCCCGTCCAGCGTACCACGAGTCCGGGGAGGAAAAACCATCCGACGATGAGCATCGACAGTTGGGCGATCTCGACGAGACTCCTGCGCAGATTGTCGAAGATCTTCCAGCGCGAGATAGCCGAGAGACGGTTTGGTTCATGGCCGTCGGGTCCCGGCACGGTTCCCTTGAGCCACCCCAGCAGTTGCCAGTCGCCGCGAATCCAGCGGTGTTTGCGACGAGTGAAGGTGAGATAACGCGCCGGATAGTCGTCGTAAACTTCGATGTCGGTCGCCAGCCCCGCGCGCGCGTACGTTCCCTCGATCAGGTCGTGGCTGAGGAGCGTGTTCTCGGGAAATCTTCCGTGCGTCGCGTCCTCGAAGGCATCGACTGCATAGATGCCCTTCCCGGTGAAGCTTCCTTCGCCGAAGAGATCCTGATAGACATCGGATACAGCCGTGGTGTACGGATCGACGCCGGGATGTCCCGAGTGAATCGCGGCAAAGAATGATCGGTGTGCGCTCGTGAGGGATACTCCAACACGCGGCTGGATGATTCCGTAACCCTCTGTGACACGACCGACGGTCGGATCGTAGTGCGCACGATTAAGCGGATGGGCCATTGTTCCAACGAGAAGCTGTGCCGCATCCCTCGGCAACACTGTGTCGGAATCGAGCGTGATCACGTAGCGGGCAAACGAAAGCTTGGTCGTGTCGCCGACAACCGTGCTGAACGCGTCCTTCGCGCCGCCGCGAAGAAACTTGTTGAACTGCGCGAGCTTCCCGCGTTTCCGCTCCCAGCCCATCCAGACGCCTTGTTTCGGATTCCAGAGACGCGGACGGTGGAACAGGAAAAACACGTCGGTCCCGCCATTTCCATATTTGGAATTCAGCGTTTTGATGCCCGATGTCGCTGCCGCCAGGATCTCCTCATCGTCTGCCCGGTGTTCCGTTGCGGAATCGGTGAAATCGCTGAGGATGGCGAACTGCAGGTTCGGATCGCGGTTGGCGAGATACTGGACCTCGATGTGCTCGAGCGCTTCTTCGACTCCGTGAACGCTGCCCAGGAGAGTGGGGACCACGACGGCCGTCATGTACTCCTCGGGAATACCGTCGTCTCTGAGCTCGAGCTTCGAGAGAGTCCGAGGTGGCATCAGTAGCGTGATGAGCTGATTGATGACGCTTATGCCGATCTCGCTCGCCGGTATCAGCGCAAGGAGCGTCACGACGATCTGGACGACTGCCGGTGCGCTTTCGAGCACCTCGAGGATGGTCGCTACCGCAAGCGTCGTGAAGACCGTTATCCCGCCGAAATAGAGCGTGTTCGGGTGACGCTGCGTCCAGCGATAGATCCACTCCCCGGGCGGCGGAGTGTAGCCGACCTTCTCCTCGAGAACCTTCCGGCCCTTGTCGACGAGGAAGTAGCCGACATGCGCGTGTCTCGCGTCGTCCGGATCTGCGAGCTTGGCGAGGGCCACGACCTCACTCGCTATCTCCTCCTCCGGGCGCTTCGTGCGCTTCCCGACATGCTCGACCACGTGCCGGTAATGGTCGCGCGTCCCGAACGTCATCGATTGATAGTGGCCGCTCGGATCCTGACGTAGCAGCTTCTCGGTCGCACTTTGCGATTCGACGAAATCCTTCCAGTCGAGTCGCGAAATGGTTCGAAGACTCGTAATGCTGTTGGCGACGGTTACCTGAGTCAGAGCAACTCGGCGGTTCGATCGCGTTGCAGCTTCCTCTGCGCTCGGTCCATCTTCGGCTATCCACTGCTCGAGCCAGATCAGCGGCGTGAAGTTCGTCTGGTACGACCTCACCTGCTGAAGGAATCGCGCGACCCAGGTGGGAGTGAACGGAGGGTGGTTGTCGACGAACGCGGCGAGTGCCGTCGCGAGCGCCTGCGCCGATTCCTCGCTCGCTTCGCGAAGCACGGTCGCGGCTCGATCGGCGGACTCGACTTCCTTAAGGCGGGCGGCAACACGCAGAGCCATCCGGCGGATGTTCTCGACGAGTCCGAGCCTGAGCATCGTCGGGATCGCCCACAACTCGCCCATCCGCAGCGACGTGACGGTTTGGTATTCGCGGACAAAGAGTGTGATGTTGTCGAGGTCCAGGTGACCCTCGGTGTGCGCGATCAGCTCTATCGCGACCTCATATGCGCGCGGGTATCCTGCGAGCGATCCCGTCGCCAGCTTTGGAAGCTCCTCGTAGTAGCCCTTGGGGATACTTGTGCGAATCTCCCGAATGTGCTCCTGAACGATGTAGAAGTTGTCCAGGAGCCAGTCGCCCGCAGGACTGATGTCGAGGCCGCGCTCCGCCCCTCCATTCAATTCCTGGTAGACCCTGTCAAGGATTACTTTCGTGTCGTCGAGGCGCTGAAGCAGCGGACCAGCGCCGCGCTGCTTTTGCGCCGGAAGAAGGTGATGCCCGCGCGCTACCGCGCGCGCACGCTCACCAAGCCGGTCGACGCCCAGCACCTCGCCGCGAATTGGGCCCACGAGCTCTTCGGCTGCCCCATCACGGGAGCGGCCAAACAGGCGGCTCAGAATTGTTGTTGGACTTTTGGGCGGGATTGCTGTTGCCACGTCACTTACTCAACGCCAGAGGTGTGCCGCTCTC
>DASXYR010000025.1:0-1815 GCA_036502385.1 Gemmatimonadaceae bacterium | reverse complement strand
AGCGAGCCGGCGCGAAGCACGAGCGCGAGATCCTGCGCCGCCTGGAGATCCTTGCCGCCCATAGTGATCTGTCCGTTGGCGCCAATCGCGCTCTGGATAACGGGAGGCTGGCCCATGACGCGCTGGTCGAGAACGATCGCCATGAAATCCTGGATGTGCCGCGAGGTCTCGGTGCGGAAGCGTCGGGCGCCCTCGTTGTTCATCGTGAACTGTACGAGGTTGCCCTCCGTAGGCGAGGTGTTCGGCTTGGCATCAGTGAGGTACTCACCAGTGATGATCGGCTTCGCATCGAGCACATAAATGGCGCGATAAGTACGATTGCCAAGCGATGTCGTATCGCTGCTCCATCGGAGCACCTTTCCCGGAGGAAGCGCAGCAATTACCTCGGGCATTCCAAGATATTGAGTCAGAGTCGGGACATCGGTCTGGGCGACGTAGTACTCCCCCGGAAGGCGCCCCTGTTGAATGAGCTTTGAGAAAGCGCCTGGGCCGCCCGTCGCAAGGACCGCATTTGCGCTGTCCTTCTTTGTGGTGTCAGCCTTCTTGCTGGTATCGGCGGTGAACAGGGACTGGAGGCCTGCAGTGGTGTCGGGGCTCTTCGCTTCACCGGGGGCGGCGGCCACGGCCACCTTCTTGTCCTTGAGCGCTGCATCAAGGCGCGGAAGGGATTTCTCGAGAGCCTGGGTCTTGTCCGTAATCTGGAATTCGAGGAATGCCGACTTCTGGACGACGTCCTGTGCTCGGCGCGGATCGTCGATACCGGGCAGCTCGACGATGATGCGGTCGCTGCCGGCCTTCTGAACAACGGGCTCGGAGACGCCGAACTCGTCAATGCGGTTGCGCACCACCTTGAGCGCGTTGTCGATCGCCTTGCTCTTGTCGGCGACGACGCCCTTGGAGTCGTCCACCTCGAGAGCGAGGTGCATTCCGCCCTGCAGATCGAGGCCGCGCTTGAGCGGCACACGGCGGACGGTGTCGTAGACGAATTCGCCGTTCCGCTTGACGCGCTCGACTACGGTGCGGGGGAATAGCGCCCAGATGGACGCCACACAGAGAGCTACTATGCAGAGAAGACGATACTTCAGATTCATGCTGCTGTAAGGGGAAAAAGTTTCACTTCGGGACTAGCCTCTAACGGTACGCGGAGATTGAAGGAGAGTCAACGCATTTCTGGCGTCGCGCTCGTCGTGGCGCAGCTGCGCCGTGAGCTGTTCCGCCGAGGCAAACTTGCGGGTTTCGCGAAGCCTGGAAACGAAATCGATGCGGATGTGAGAGCCATAAAAATTGCCGCTGGTGTCGAACAGGTGCGCTTCGAGAGATGTCGCCGAGTCCCCGAACGTTGGGCGCGGACCGAGGTTCATCATCCCGCCTACCGGACCGGCGGGCGTCTGAACCCGCACAGCGTATACACCTTCGGGCGGTAGAAGCTTCCTATGAGGTGGAGCGCCGAGGTTTACCGTCGGGAAGCCTATCGTGCGCCCACGCTGAGCTCCTTCTACAACGCGACCACTAACCGAATAGAGACGGCCCAGACTCGCGGCTGCCCGATCGAGATCTCCCCCGGCTACGGCGCGCCTTATTGATGTCGACGAAACCGAGTGTCCGTCGGCGGTCGAGACCGGCTCGACGACCTCGACGCGAAAGCCGTCGCGCTCCCCAAGTGTGCGGAGGACGTCGACGTTCCCCGCTCTCTGGCGGCCGAATCCGTGGTCGTACCCAATCAGCAGCTCGCGCATCCGGAAGCAGCGACGCAGGATTCCTTCCACGAAATCCTCCGCGGAATACGCCGCCAGCTCGGCAGTGAACGCCACAACG
>DASXYR010000024.1:0-2882 GCA_036502385.1 Gemmatimonadaceae bacterium | reverse complement strand
GCATCGTAGGTGCAAAGGGTGGCGACGGGATATTCGCGCGCGATGCGCTCCTCGTAGCATGCTTCGTAGTTGAGCACATCTCTGCTTGTGGTCTTCTGGCGAAGCGCCGCGACGTCCCCAACGACCCGAAACGACGTCGCCCCATTTGCCATTGCGCTTTCGAACTGCGCCTGAAAATAGTCGCACTGCTCGTCGCCCGATGCACGGTAAGGCGCGAGCACGAGTCGGCCGGCTTTAATATCGTTGTCGAGCAGCTTCCGCTTCGCGGTCAGAAACTTCACAATGTCCGACCGCATCGCAGTTGTGCCGATCAGGAAGCAGATGCTCCCCTCCTGGAGACCTTCCAGAAGAAACGGGACCGCAAGCGTGATGAGACCGAGCGACGTCTCGTAGACTCCGCACAGGTGCTGGCCGCGATTCGGCGTACCGTCCCCCGACCCTTCCGATTTCCGCGAATGCTCAGGAGCCGATGCCTCGGCGCGCGGCTGGTCCTCCATGAAGGCGAGAAGATCGGCGCGACGAAATCTCCGCTCACGTTTGAGACCGACGCGCAGACAGGCAAGCCTTCCCGAGTTCGTCCACCGACGCAACGATGTTTCGCTGACGTTCAGAAACGCCGCCGCTCCAGCGATGTCCAGAAGCTCATTCGGATCGGTCATCGAGTGGCCTGAGGGGTTTACCCAATAGCCGCAATGCAAGGGCCGTGGACATTGTGTCTCGCGGTGCGCTCGCATTGCGTCGGCGCCAACGCACAAAAGCGTTCAACTGTGGGCAACCTTGCATAACAAAGATCAGCAAAGTATACTACCCATCTTGGGCGTTATCAATAGGAAATGCCCGCAACCAGAGAATCGCAAAGATGAGCCGGCTTCCCCCGAAGCGAGCCGCCGGGAATGTCCTTGCCGTACGAAGTGAGTCCAATCGAATGACGAAACCCCTCCGGGTCCTTCTCCTGGAAGACAGCGACGTAGATGCGGCGCTAATATGTGATCAGCTGCAGCGCTCTGAAGTGCCAACCGTAACCAAACGGGTCGATTCGAGGGAGACGTTCACTGCGGCGCTCACGGGATTTGCGCCGGATGTCGTTCTTTCGGCTCACGTGCTTTCGACTTTCGATTCCCGCGATGCCCTGACCATTCTACGCACTCAGCGTCCGACCACGCCGCTCATCGTAGTGACGGATTCTCTCAACGGGGCGCAGACAGTCGCCTGCATCCGTGGCGGCGCGGAGGACGTGATTCTCAAGTCGCAGCTCGACCGCCTTGCGGAGTCAATCGTCGGCGCGGTCACCGTCCGGCAACCGCTCGAAAAGCTCACGCCACGACAGATCGAGGTGTTGCGACTGGTCTCGGAGGGGAACCGCACGCGCGAGATCGCTTCAAGACTCGGCTTGAGCGTAAAAACCGTCGAGAGCCATCGCGGAGAGGTGATGAAGCGGCTCGGAATACACGACGTGGTGAGCCTCGTCCGGTTTGCGATGCGCGTCGGTCTAATCAGCGCCGTTTAAACTTTTCCACACCGCGTATTGTCGAGCTTGTTGAAAGTTCGCACTTGCGGCTTCGGATAAGGGGCCTACCTTAAACATCCGATGTTGAAATGTGTCCCTTGCTCGAGTCCATGGCGCAACACACTCCTCGCTCTCTCAAGCACGAGTACGAGCTCTACGTAGAGAACGAGATCGAGAATTACAAGGAATCTGTGTCACGGTCCGCCATTCTCAAGATTGGCGACGAGGCTGCGGCGTCGCTGCGAGCCGGAGAGCAGTTCGCAATGGACGAACTGCTGCTGTGGGCCGAGGTCGATCGCATAATCCGTAAGCGTTTGCGGATTCCCTCGTACGACACGTGGCGCCGGAAGCGCGTCAAGCTGCTGCAGGAATACCGGCGCCCGGAACATTGGGGAGTCCGCCCGGATGGAGTCCTGGCGCGCGAGATCCATCCTCCGGCCGAATCCAAAGTACTCGTCGCGGGTGGTGACATCGACCGCACCGCGCTTTACCTGGCCGCGCATGGTTGTGACGTGACGGCAGTCGATCGCGAGGTGAAGCCGCTCGAGCGAGTAATGAACGCGGCCCATGCTGCGGGACTCGCGGACCGCATCGAGAGCTTCGTCGCCGACGTCACCGACTGGTCTCCGAGCGTTCCGCTCGGCGCTCTTGTCTGTACGCCCGAGGCTTTTACGGGACTGACCCTCGAGGAGCGGGGGCGCGCGTTCGATCTCCTCCAGGAAGCGACGCCGGACGGCGGGGTTCACGTGGTTGGGACGATCGTGCGCGGAAAGAGGGGGATTTCACTGGCCGAGCTTCGCCGCCAGTACAAGGGATGGTCGATCTCGATCGAGGCTGACTCCACCTCCTCAAAGAGTTTCGTGGCGCGGAAGATCGCCAGCTGAGCCTTGTGTCTTAGCGACACAGGTGTCCTAAACTCGCGTGTCGTTTTGCGACACTTCTCGATCCGCCGATGCGCGCCGGCGGGGTAACCCATTGATTAACAAACACTTGCGATCGACACCCAGCATGGTACGTCTACTGCCTTGAGAGGGTCGAGCCACGCGTGTGGCAACAACAAGTGAGAGACACATGAAGAAGGATCGTAAGGATATCGCGTCGGCTGAGCCACTCGGCATCATCATCTCCAGGGGAGACAAGACGGAGCCAACTCCGGTTTTCTCGGCGTACATCTGGGGACCCGTTCCCGAAGCATCAACTGAGTCCGCGACGCGCGCCGCGTAAGAGCCGCTACTATAAAGTAGGAACGAATCAGAGAAAGGCCCCGCGAAGACGCGGGGCCTTTTTGTTGATCAAACAACACCTTCCCGAACACGAAACTATACAGGTACGGTGCTTGCCGACTTGGGTCCCGTGGAAGAATCCGCACCCAACT
>DASXYR010000023.1:0-2443 GCA_036502385.1 Gemmatimonadaceae bacterium | reverse complement strand
CATTGCGTCGCCATCGGAGTTCATGTCCCGAAGCAGATAGATCACGTCGCTCGAGTTCTCGGTCTCGAGCAACAACACCGAGTGTTGATCCAGCGCGAAGAGGTCCCGCCCGTCGATGCCGTGGAAGAACGTGTTGCGTTCCGAGGCTTCGTTGGCGTCGCCGTCATCGCTCGTATCGCTGTAGCGGTAGACATCGCTGCCATCGATCGAAAACAACGTCGCCGGCGGACCCTTCTCGATCGACCATGATCCGCTGCCTGCGGCGTCGCCGTTGGGGCTCCCGTCTCCGCCGGGGTTGCCATCAGCCTGATGGCCGCCGCCGCCTCCGCCGCACGCCCACGCCAACGCGTAAATCAAGGTGAACGCCCGACGCATCCCAGTAGCAGTGTAGCGACTCACCAGCTCCATGTGGACGAAAACGTCACGGCGCCGTGTTCACTACATTGCGTTGACGCTCGGTCTGAACGAGGATCGATTCGATGCGAGTGGCTGTGGGGATCGCAGTGCTGTTGGTGGCGTGCACGCCGGATCCAAAGCAATCGGCGCAGCAAGGCGCGGTGACGTCCCCATGCATCTGGATGGGTGGGACGTGGCAATGGAACGGCTGCGGAGAAGCGCAGTGCGTGATGTATCAGGACAACTGCGACATCCACATGGTGTGCACCGGGACGAACGGCGGCGAGCACTTTGGTGCTGGTACCGTCAGCGGCGACGTCTACAGCTTCAACACGTACTGCAGCGCGACGATCAGCGGCCACGATCTGAGCGGCCAGTGCGTCGTCGGATCGACAACGCAGTGCACGTTTTCGGCGACGCACCCGTAGGCGCCGCAGCGATTGGTTCCCAGCGTGGCTATTTCTTTAAACGCTTTGCGAACTCTGGATCGATCCACACACGCTTCACCTGCCCCGGCTTCAACTCGACCTTCTTCGTATCAAACGGTTCAAGCAGATCGAGGAAGGCCGAAAAACTGGACGCGAGGAGCGTGGGACTCTCCGGAAGTTCGTGGTCCCAGAAGAACACCGCACCGTCCGCGGCCTCGTCGAGAAAAATGTAGTTCCCGCCTTCGGCCCATGCAACCGGGTAGGCCTTCCTGGAGAGGTTCTCGACGTGCGACCGCTCCTTCAGGATCTCGCCGACCGGAATGAACTGATTCACGCCCGAATCGTTGTTCTCCGCGATCTTGAAGGTGTTTGTCTCCGTCTTCGCGCCATCATTGGCGAGGACAAAGCTCTTGAACGAATCCGAGATATCGCAGCCCAGGGCAGCCTCAAGAGCGCGGATCGTTGCGTCGGAGGCAACCTTCCCGTTGGTTAGCCCGATTTTCAACGTCACCGTCTTCCAGTGTAATTGATGTACTGCGCGTTCGCCTCAGCGAGCTCGCGCGCGACCTGTTCGACAAGCGCGTCCGGTGCAACCGCGCGCGCGTGCGGTCCCCATTCGAGGATCCAAGACACGAGAGGCGCGAGGCTGGACGCGCGGAACGACAGCCGGACGCGCCCTCCGGCAACGTGCTCACCGTTTGCTCGGGATGCCACTCGCGCGAGGATACGAGCTGCGCCTTCGATGCGCTGAACTCGACAACGACGTCGTGCGGACCGTTGTCGTCGCGCAAGTGAGGCCCGAATGCTCCGGTGAGGATCTCGCGGACTGGGGCATCCATCGGGATCTCGAAGTCGTGCTGCTTGAGGTGCTCCGCCTCCGTGAAGCGTTCGATCGCGAATACTCCAAGGCGCGCATCACGAGCCTCGGAATCGGCGCTCTTTAGCTGAGCACCGACGCAGTACAAGCCGTGCCGGTACATCGCGAGCCGGAACGGCGCGAGAAACCCAGAGCGAGAGCGTCCCCGAGTGTCGCGGTAGCGGTATCGAAGGACCTTGCGCTTGATGATGCTGTCCTGGATCGCGTCGATGATCTCGTCCTTGCCCTCGTACGATTTCGTGCCGTGGTCGGGCATGTAGACGAACTGCTCGCCAAAGGCCGCGAGCTCGGCGCGCTCCTTCTCGCTCATGCGCTGTTCGAGCTTCGCGAGCACGCTCTGCACGTCTTCGAGAAACGGAGTCTTCGCGAACACGTCGAACACACGGCGAACGGCCAGCAGTGTGAAGCGTTCGCGCTTGGTGATCGACACCGGTGAGTAGTTGCGCTCCTCGGTGAGCCGCGCATAGACGCGGTTTGCACGCTTGGTCACCTCGATGTCGATGCCGGCATCCTGTAGCTCGATGATGTCGCGGCGCACCGTGCGCTCGCTGACACCGAGTTGCTCGGCGATCTCGGTGACCCATCTCCCGCCTTTGAAGCCGCGCAATGCGTCCCAGACGCGCAACGCGCGCGCAACCTGGCCCGAATCCCCCCGCACGTACACGTCAATACCCTCGCTGCTCGCTGTGAAACCGGGAGAAAAGCCCTCGATAGCGTGGGCGCAAAGGCGTCCGGAAGGATT
>DASXYR010000022.1:0-9324 GCA_036502385.1 Gemmatimonadaceae bacterium | reverse complement strand
TGCGAGCCGGCTAGTGCCGCGAGCATCGCGGGGATTCGGAAGCTTGTTGCATCGGGGGAGATCGCGTCCACCGCGAAGGTTGCGGCGGTGCTTACCGGGCATTTGCTCAAGGATCCCGGCGGGCAGGCGGAGAGTTCCATCTCGGCGCCGCTTAGTTACGGGGCGGCGATGGATCTTTTGAGGAAGCTGAGTCGGTAACCGCGATAGAACTGCAACTGAACACTACCGGCCGGGGGCGGTCGGCGAGTCGGCCGTCGGCTACGCGCTGTCCTGTTTCTCGAGTGCTTTGCGGTCGCTTCCGTCTCGCGAGAGTCGCTTCAACAACGCGTATAACATTTTTCGCACGGTGATCGTCTGCTCCAATAGCGAGATACAGGCGTCTTCCGGAATTGCCTTTGTGTCACGGGCAAGGATTGTGTGGTACTCCAGTTCCGACGCGGAGTTGAGAGCGTAACGCAGATAACGGGCGAACTCTTTCTCGCTCTCCTGTCTGCGTCCCTCGGCGATATTGGCCGGAATCGACGCGGCTGCTCTGAATATCTGGCTGCGAAGTGACGCGTAACGGGGTTCGCGTATCTGCTTGCTCGCGCGATCAACTGTCAACGAGAGCGCATGCGCCTTTTGCCAAACATGAAGCTTCTTGAAATCAGACACCCCAAAGAATCGTTAGCAACGAAGCGGACGACACCATCATCCTATTTCTGGAATCGCCCGTAGCCCTCAGCCGGTCCGCCATCGGCCCCAGGCCGGTAGTGTTCGGTTGCAGTTGTCTTCAGCGCCACCTGGCCAACTTGAGCACATCATTAAGCACCCCCGCTGCAGTAACCGCAACGCCGGCTCCCGGCCCAGTGATGACAAGCGGATTCGCCCTGTACCGGGTCGTCGTTATCGCAAACTGATTGTCCGTCCCGGTGAGCGTCGCGAAAGAGCTCGCAGCATCCACTTCGACGAGGCCGACGCGGACCATCTGCCCCGTGACCGTCGCGCGATAGAGTAGAACGCGGCTATTTGCCCGCGCGGTCGCCACGCGACCGCGCCATGCATCGTCGAGCTCCTCGATTCGCGCCAGAAATTCCGGCACGCTCACCGTGCGCAGCTTCTCCGGCACGAGTGACTCTATCGCGACGTTGTCCAGCGTGCCCTCGTAACCGAGGAGCTGCGCGAGGATAAGCGCCTTGCGCGCGACGTCCATCCCCGAGAGATCGTCGCGCGGATCGGGCTCGGTGTAGCCGAGCGCCATCGCGGCGCGGAGTGCGGTGGAGAACGGCGTGCCGCGTCCGATCTCGCCGAAAAGGTAGCCGAGCGTTCCTGACGGACAACCTTCGATCGCCACCACTTCGTCGCCCGATTCCTGGAGCTTGCTGATCGTATCGAGCAGGGGAAGTCCGGCGCCGACGGTCGCTTCGTGCAGCACACGCCGGCCGTGCGCCGCGGCGTGCCGGGCGATTCCGCGCGTGCCATCGCGGAGATCGGCGAGCGGCCGCTTGTTCGCGAGCACGAGATCCATCCCCGCCGCGATCGCCGCTTCCAGCTCCGGGGTAGTATCGCTCGCGGTAACGTCGACCAGGATCGGACGCGAGAGCTTGAACCGCCGCAGTGACGCAAGCGCCTCGGATGCCGTACCGCCAACACCCAACGGAACATCGGCGAGCGACATCCCCGATTCCTTCGATCGTGCGAGCGTCTCGAGCCTCTGTCCACTGATCCCATCGGGATCGAGCACGAATCCGCTGCGATCGATAACGCCCGCGACGCGCACCCCACTCCGCTCGGTCGCATCATCGAGTTGTCGGGCGAGCTCGCGCCCGATGCGGCCGTAACCAAGAATCACAACGTCTGCGCGCGCATTCCGCTCGCTCCTGACCGAATCACCGGCGTGCGAGTGCTTGCCATTCTGCGGAGCAGGTTGCGCGGAGCCCGCGGCCGATCCGCTCGCAGCCCCAGGCCGGTAGTGTTCAGTTGTCGTTGCAGCTGTCGTTGCAGCTGTCGTTGCAGCTGTCGTCGGAGTAAGGATTTCCTTCAAAAGCCCGGCGACCTGCTCCGCCTCGAGCAAAAACCCGTCGTGCCCCTTGGGCGATTCTATCTCACGGTACTCCGCGCCCGCCAACTCGGTCCACCTTCGGACGTCCGCCACCGGATCGTAAAGCAGATCGCCCGGAATCCCCACGCCGATGATCTTTCCCTTCACGGGAGCAAGTGCGCTAGCGACGCCACCGCGACCGCGACCGACGTCGTGACTGTCCATCGCTCCAAGCAGCGTCAGGTAGGTATGCGCATCGAATCGCGCGCGCAGCTTCTTCCCCTGGCGCGACAGGTAGCGCTCCACCGCGAAGCCGCCATCTTCGTGTTCCTCACGACCGAATCGATCGGCGAGCTCGCCCGCTGTGCGATACGTCATCATCGCGATCATGCGCGCGATCTCGAGACCTTCATCTCCTCCGGCCGCGATCGCCCGCCTCTGTATGTGACTCCACGCAATTGCCGACGCCGGATGTTCGGCTGGCGCGGCCAGGACCACGACGTTGCGTGGCAGCGCCGGGTACGTCGCCGCGAATTCCATCGCCACCATCCCGCCAAGCGAGCCACCGATCACCAGCGCGACCGATGGCACGTCCAGCCACTTCACCAATTCTCCGGCCAGGCGAGCCATGTCTCTTGTCGTCACGTCGGGAAATGGTCGACGCGCAGGATCTGCCGGCCCGGTAGTCCCATAACACGAGCCGAGCAGGTTGGTACACAACACGGCGTAGCGATGGGTGTCGATGGCCAGATCAGGTCCAACCACATCGCGCCACCAGTCGCCCATCGCATCGGCGGAGCCGGTGAGCGCGTGAAACACGACGACGAGGTTGTCGCGCGCCTCGTTCAGCGTTCCGTCGAGAAAGTAGGCCTGCTCGACTTGACGCAGGACTTCTCCGCTCTCCAACTCGAAATGATCGAGACGCTGAATGTTGCGATAGCGCCGTCCATCTCCCGACTCCCGCCTCCCCACCGTCGACGCCGGAGCGCCAACGACAGGAGTCGCGACGGCGTCGACGGTGCTCGTCACAGTCCGAGCGCTCCTCGCAGCGCTGCGTCGAGATCGGCCCGCAAATCCTCGAAGTCTTCGATTCCCACGGAAAGCCGGATGAGATCGTCCGTAACTCCCGCCGCCTGCCGTTCGGCCGGCTCGAGCTGTTGGTGTGTCGTGCTCCACGGATGGATGATGAGACTCTTGGCGTCGCCGACGTTCGCCACGAGTGAGAAGAGTTTGGAAGCTGCAATCACCTTCTTCGCCGCTTCCTCGCCTCCAAGTACGCCGAAGGTGAGCACGCCGCCAAAGCCCCCTGTGAGGTAGCGCTTGGCCGTCTCGTGTGTCGGATGCGATGAAAGGCCGGGGTAGCTCACCCATTTCACCGCGGGATGTCCCTCGAGGAATTTCGCGAGCGCGAGGGCGTTCTCCGAGTGGCGCTGGATGCGAAGCTGGAGCGTCTCCAGTCCCTGAATGAAGAAGAAGGAGTTGAAGGGAGAGAGAGCCGCGCCAATGTCGCGCAGAAGAAGCACGCGCAACCGGATCGCGAAAGCGATGTTTGCTCCATTGAAGCTGCCGAACACGCCGCCGAACGAGAGTCCGTGATACGCGGGCTCCGGATCGACGTAGAAGTTCTTGAAGCGAGGCGAGGCAGTGTAGTCGAAGCGCCCGCCATCGACGACCACGCCGCCGATGCTGTTGCCGTGACCGCCGATCCACTTCGTCGCCGAGTGAAGGACGATGTCGGCGCCGTGCTCGATCGGGCGGTTGAGAAAGGGTGTCGCAAACGTATTGTCGACGACGAGCGGCACTCCGGCCGCGTGCGCGATGTCGGCGATGGCCCGGAGATCGGAGACGTCGAGCCCGGGATTGCCGATGGTCTCGACGTAAACGGCTTTCGTCGTCTCGTCGATCGCGGCAGCAAACGCGGACGGATCGTTTCCGTCAACGAAGCGTGTCGTGATGCCGAGTCGCGCGAGGGTGTATTTGAGGAGAGTGAAAGTCCCGCCGTAGAGCGAGGAAGAGGAAACGATGGAATCACCCGCCTGGGCGAGATTGAGGAGCGCGAGCGTCTGCGCCGCCTGGCCGCTCGATGTCGCGACCGCCGCCACGCCGCCCTCGAGATCGGCGACGCGCCGCTCGAATGCATCGGTGGTCGGGTTCATGATGCGCGTGTAGATGTTGCCGAACTGCTGAAGTCCGAACAGACTGGCGGCGTGCTCAGGGCTGTCGAAGACGTAGCTCGTAGTGGCGTAGATGGGGACGGCGCGCGCATTCGTGCCTGGGGCCGCGCTTTCCTGGCCAACGTGAATGGCGCGCGTGCCAAGTCCGACGGCGTGCTCCTGCTCGATCGTGGTACTCATGTGTCCTGCTCCGGAATGGGAAGTACAGCGGTGGTGTGGCGGCGAAAAAAAAAAGCCGGCCCTCTCGTGAGAGAGGGCCGGCGCTTTACAGAAGAGTTTCTCTGGTCAGCTCACGCGGTTGTGCACCTTGCACGCACGCGCCGGTCCGTCTCTCGTGTAAGAGAGGCGCACATGCTAATGCGACACATAAGGTTGAGCGCGAAAGTCTTCATCGTGTTGGCTGAGGTGCAGAGTACGATTCAATAATGAGCTACTTCAGATGATCGTGTCAAGCTTGGACTGTGTAAACAAATAACAACGGATGCATCGTTCGGGTTCACGTTTCAGCTTGACGTTGTATTCCCGCCACCTCCAGATGGGGCAGCAGCAATGCGTGGATGTCCCCCTCGTCGAGCAGCTTTTTTCTGTCAGCGAGCTCCTTGAAGCGCGCGAACAGCGTGCTCAGCTCCTCGTCGTTCAGCTCATACCCGAGCGCTTCCGTCTTGGCGCGCAATGCGTGACGCCCGGAGTGTTTGCCAAGCACGAGCCCGATTCCGCTCCATCCGACCGTCTCGGCGCTCATTATCTCGTACGTAAGCCGGTTCTTCAACACGCCGTCCTGATGGATCCCCGCCTCGTGGGCGAAGGCGTTCGCGCCGACCACTGCCTTGTTGGGCGGCACGTCGACGCCCGTGCACTTCGAAACCAGACGCGATGTGCGGCCCAGCTCGCGCGTCTCGATGTTGGTGTAAAGGCCGAAGAATTGACCGCGGGTGTGCAGCGCCATGACGAACTCCTCCAGCGCCGCATTTCCGGCGCGTTCGCCGATGCCGTTGATTGTGCACTCCACCTGTCGGGCGCCCGCGCTCGCGGCGGCCAACGAATTCGCGACGGCAAGACCGAGATCGTCGTGGCAGTGCGCAGAGATCGTGGCGTTCTCGATACCAGGAACGTTGGCGCGCACGCCCGCCACGAGCGCCCCGTACTCCTCGGGAGTCGAATAGCCGACGGTATCGGGCACGTTCACCGTCGCCGCCCCGCATTGGAGCGCGGCGGTGAGAACTTCATAGAGAAAAGTTGGATCGGATCGGGCTGCGTCCTCCGCGGAGAACTCCACCTGACCGCCAAGCGAGCACGCATAGGAGACCGAAGTCGCCACCGCCTGGACGACCTGCGAGCGCGTCATCCGCAGCTTGTGGGTCATGTGAAGATCCGACGTGGCCAGGACAATGTGTACCCGCGCGTTAGCCGCAGGCTGTACCGCCGTCCAGCAGCGCTCGATGTCGCGCTCATTGGCGCGCGCCAGCCCACAAATGTCGGGACCATAGATGCCTCCGACCTCGCACGCGATCTCATGCACAGCGGCCCAGTCGCCATCGGATGCGGCCGGAAAACCTGCCTCGATGATGTCGACCTTCAGACGCGCGAGCTGGTGCGCGACCGCGAGCTTCTCCTCGAGCGACATCGTGCATCCTGGCGCCTGCTCTCCGTCACGTAGAGTGGTATCGAAAATCCGGACGCGCCCGTCATCGCTTCCCGCTTCCCGCTTCCCGCCTCCCGCCTCCCGCCCACCGCCCACCGCGCTCATGCGCTCGCCGCTCCCGGCAGTATTTCCTTGGCATTAACAAAAGGCATCATCCGCCGCAGTGATCGGCCGACGTCCTCGATGCGGTGCGCCGTCTCCGCCGACCGCGTCCGTTTGAACTCCGGAAGCCCTGAATCGTTCTCGGCGATCCACTCCCGGGCGAACGATCCATCGCGGATGTTCGAGAGCAATCCGCGCATCACTTCGCGCGTCCGCTCGTCGACGATGCGCGGTCCCGCCACATAATCGCCGTACTCCGCCGTATCGGACACCGAGTAGCGCATGTAGCTGAGTCCGCCCTGGTACATGAGATCGACGATGAGCTTGAGCTCGTGCATACACTCGAAATACGCGACCTCCGGCTGGTATCCCGCGTCGACCAGCGTGTCGAATCCCGCCTTCACGAGAGCCGAGACTCCTCCGCAGAGCACCGCCTGCTCGCCGAAGAGATCGGTCTCGGTCTCCTCCTCGAAAGTCGTGATCAACGCCCCCGCGCGTGTCGAGCCGATCCCCTTGGCATACGCGAGCGCATCATCGAAAGCGTGACCCGATGCGTCCTGGTGCACCGCGACGAGCGCGGGAACTCCACCGCCCTGCTCGAATACCTCGCGCACGCGATGTCCCGGCGCCTTCGGCGCGACCATGCTCACGTCCACGCCTTCGGGCGCGATGATCTGGCCAAATCTGATGTTGAAGCCGTGCGCGAACATCAGCGTCTTGTCGGGACCGAGGTGTCGCTGGATGTGGTCGCAGTACAGGCGCGCCTGACCAGTGTCGGGCGTGAGAATCATGATGATCTGCGATTGCTCGGCCGCGTCGTCGACAGACGCCACCGCAAGTCCCGCCGCCGCGACAGCCTTGCGGCTGCTCGAATCTTCGCGCAGGCCCACAACGACGTCGACTCCGCTGTCCTTGAGATTCCTGGCGTGCGCGTGACCCTGACTGCCGTAGCCGATGATCGCGACGCGGCGCCCGTCGAGACGGCCGACATCGGCGTCCTTGTCGTAGAAGAGTTTGGTCATGATTTCCTCAGGTGACTCCATCTGCCTGTGACCACCACGGTCGACCGGTGTCGTCCGAGCTGGCGACAGCGGACTGTCGCGCCGGAGCGCCGAGCGTCATCGCCAGACTGCCGGATCGCATCGTCTCGCAAATGCCGAATGCCTTCGCGCGCTCGATCAGCTCGCCAAGACGGGCCGGCGTGTCAGTCATCTCGACGACGATGCTCTGCGAGCTGGTCCCGACGATTCTCGCGCCGAAACCCTCCGCAATCGTTCTGATTTCTTCCCGTCGCAGCTCCGGCGCGGGGATTTTCACCAGCGCAGTCTCGCGCACCACATACTCCGAATTCGTCACGTCAGTCACCTCCAGTACCTCGATCAATCGGTTGAGTTGTTTGATTGTCTGCTGCACGTCCGTCGTGTCCACCAGCATTGTCATCCGCCTCACGCCAGGCGTCTCGCTTTCGCCGAACGCGACGCTGTGTACTCCCAGCGCTCGCCCGCGGAGCAACCCGAGCACGCGGTTGAGCGCGGCGGGTCGATCTTCCATGCGGCCGATGAGGGTGTGCCTCACGCGTGCGCTTCCTCACGCGTGATCATCTCGCCGATGCTGCTTCCGGGCGGCACCAGTGGAAACACGTTCGCTTCGCGCTCCACCCGGAAGTCGAGCACGGCGGATCCTTCGTGATCCCACGCCGCGTAAATCGTCTCGGCCGCGTTCTCAATTCGGTCGATCGTGAAGCCGCGCAGACCGTAGGCTTCGGCCAGACCGGCGAAGCTGGGGCCCGAAAGTGGAGTCCCACTGTAACGACGGCCCTCGAACAGCTGCTGCCACTGCCTGACCATCCCGAGATAGCCGTTGTTGACGATGGCGATTTTCACATTGTTGATTCCCTCCTGACGGATCGTCGCCAGCTCCTGATTCGTCATCTGGAATCCGCCGTCGCCGACAATCGCCCAGATCGTCTCGTCGGGGTGCGCGATCGCTGCTCCCATCGCCGCCGGCACCGCGAATCCCATCGTGCCCGCGCCACCGCTCGTGATGTGCGTGCGTGGTCGTCTCCACTCGATCAGTTGAGCCGCCCACATCTGGTGCTGGCCGACGTCGGTGACCACGCGATAGCCACCACGCCCGTTGAGGGCTGCGTTGAGCGCCGCGTAGACATCGTGCGGCATCAGCTCCGTCGTATCGGGCCGGCGCAGGTACGGCTGACGATGCTGATGGGTCGCCTGTGCATCCCGGATGTTGGCGAGCCACAGCGCGGTATCGCGCGGCGGCGTTTCCTCGAGCAGCGCGAGCAGTGCCAAACGCGCGTCGGCGATGATCGCAACGGCGACTTTTACGTTCTTGCCGATCTCGGAGGGATCGATGTCGACGTGGATCACGCGCGCGTGCGGCGCGAAAGTAGACGCTTTGCCGGTGACGCGATCGTCGAAGCGGGCACCGATGCTGAGCAGAACATCGCATTCCTGAATGGCGCGATTGACGTGCACCCACCCGTGCATTCCCGGCATCCCGATGCTGAGAGGGTGATCTTCCGGAAATCCGCCGATTCCCTGCAGCGTCGTGATGACCGGTATCCCCGTGCGCTCGGCGAACGCGCGCAGCTCGGCCGCGGCTCCGGAGATGATCACGCCATTACCCGCGAGAATAAGTGGCTTGTTCGCGTTGCTCAGCAGGCGCGCCGCTTCGCGGATCGCCTCCCGCTTCCCGGCCCCCGCCTCCCGGGCCATCCCCGGCGCGTTGAGAACCACGTTCCAGTCCGGTACCACTCGCGCCTGCTGCGCGTCCTTGGTGACGTCGATCAGCACCGGGCCCGGCCGCCCGCTGCGCGCGATGTGAAACGCCTCGTGAAAGATGCTCGGCAGATCTTCCGCGCGGCTCACCCGATAATTGTGCTTTGTGATCGGCAGCGTGATACCGGTGATGTCCGTTTCCTGAAAGGCATCTTTGCCCAGAACGGCACTCGACACCTGGCCGGTGATGGCGACGAGCGGAGTGCTGTCCATCCAGGCGTTGGCGATCGGCGTCACGAGGTTGGTGGCGCCGGGTCCGCTCGTCGCGACGCAGACTCCCGTCTTACCAGTGGAGCGCGCGTACCCTTCCGCTGCGTGGCCGGCGCCCTGCTCGTGGCGGCAGAGCACGTGACGGATGCGATCGCGGTACTCCCACATCGCGTGGTAAAACGGCATGATCGCGCCGCCGGGAATGCCGAACATGACTTCGACATTCTCACGCACGAGGGCTTCGCACATCACCTGGGCACCGGTGCGGGAGGCGGTGGGCGGGAGGCGGTCAGCGGGAGGCGGGAAGCGGTCCGCGGGAAGCGGTCCGCGGTGCGCGGGGAGTGGGAACTGCTCGCCGGTCATCTGCTTACACCCGCT
>DASXYR010000021.1:0-4477 GCA_036502385.1 Gemmatimonadaceae bacterium | reverse complement strand
CCTCCTCCCTATGCAGTTACCGCGACGCCAGCGCGCAGCGGTGATATCGAGCGGCGGCCGGACCAGGAGTTTGCAATTCCGAATGCGAAGAGCCTGTCGGAAAGCAGTAAGTCCTGAAGACACACAGGTGCTAGCGACCTCCCACGTTCGCAACCGTTAGGCGCTGGGCTTATTCAGGCTCAAAAGATTCGGATTCGCTGCCGCTCGTCACGCGAGGCTCCGCCATGAGCGGATCGACCCGGTTTGCTTCGGCAAGCGCCCACGACTTCCATCGATTGAAATCATCTGCCCAAATCGGCGTGCCAGGTGTAACTGCCGCTATGTAGTTACGCAGCCGTTCCGCGCGATGCCAATTGCGAGCGTCTCGGTAAAGCTGACGTACTCGCTCTCTTTCGATTTTGAGCACGGCTCGCCGCTTATCCTCGAAGTCGCGCTCGGCTTGCCAGCGATCCCACTCCTCATTCCTTTTTTTCGCCTGCTCCAACAAAATCTCCGATGAGACGATCAGATGTGAGGCAATCTCTTTCAAATGACTTTCGAGCGGACTCTCTTTGACGTCGCACCACAGCGTTTGAAAGGAGTAGTCCGTCTGCAGGTCGATTTGCAATTTGAGCTGCTCGCAGTCTGGGCGGCGTTGGCCCCGGAACCTCCGAGGCTCCCGATCGGCTTCCGCCTTTGCAGAATCGATACTGAAGGCCACCCACACATCCCCCACTCGCGCAGAGACCTCTCGGGCGTTCTTAGCGTGCATCGAGGGCTTGCAGTGCTGCCGTTCCAACGCGAGGAACAGCGACTGCAGCAATCGTAGGCGACGTTTCTCCATCGGAGAATCGAGTATCGGCTTGTCCCAAGCGTAACTGTCGCGGAGCATCTTCTGCCGTCGCACTTCGTCTTTGGCAAGCGCAGCTGCGATGAGAGTATGAGGCGTGGCGAGATCCCGGGTTACCGGTACCCGACCGATCGCGGTGCGAGTCTCCTCCAAAAGCTGTTTAATCGCAGGCGGCAAGGGGGGTGGCGGCGGAGCCACCTCGGGCTCCGCTGTCAACGTGCTGCCGGCAATCACTTGAGTGCGCCGGACACGCGGCTCGATCTCGACAAGATCGGCCATGCCGGGACCCCGATCCGGGAAGGGAATCTGTGCGACGGGCTTGCCGGAGCTTCGCTTGGCCCAGTAACCGCGCGGGGGTAGTGGGATGCGCGCACGCCGGCAGATCTTGGCAAACCCGACATCGGACAATCCGAACCGCGAGGAGAGCACGCTCACCGGTTCCGACCAGACCAAGTCATAAAGTTCGCGCCGTGTGTATCGATGCCCCACGCTGTATCTCACTACTTTGCTTACAAAGCACGAATCTCTCTTCGCTTTCAGCGAATGGGTTCGTCGCGCCTCGGTGCGCGCACGTGCGGAGCCTTCTCTGCATGCTGTTTTGATCGGTTTCGAAGCCGAATCGCGGGAAGCGGTTCTCCGTTGATGATTGACTTCGCCATTGCCTCGCGTACCAAAGCGAGAAACCGTTCGCGGTCTTGGGGATCGGCGATACGGCGTTCGGCAATGGCTTCAGCGCCGCGGAGGCTCAGGTAGGTTGAGACGAGCTCGGGATGATCTTTGACCGTGCGTCGCGCGTCCAATTGCGCGTCGCGGACACGGCGCGCCAATTGGACGCGGTCGGCGAAGAATTGGACGTTCTCCACAATCCATCGATTTCGGCGCACGACTCGTTGCGCATCTGATTCGTTGAAGGTGAACGTGTCATATCCGGCGCGGCGCACACCGATAAGAGTGCCGACTTTGGGCTGAGTCTGCGATTCGGAGAGCGCGCGAGCCAGGTCCTTGCCCCACAGCACTCTCACGCCGCGATTCGTCGCGACCTTGAGATAGTACGAGGGGCTTTGACCGGCTTGAAATTGGTAGTTTGCGGCACCGTGGCCTTCTAGCCGGCCAGTGATCAGGCCGCCGCCAGACGGCGTGCGTTGGGATGATGTCGGGCGAGAGGAACCGCTCACGGGAAAATGCTCCGGCGGTTAGCGCGTCGGGGTCTGGTCACGGTCGTGCTCTCGGGACTTTTCGGATTCCGCGGCTTTTGCGGCTCGTTCGCGCAGGCGCACGGGCTCAAGCGGCTCGCCGCGCTCGATTGAATCCGCGATGGCAGCGCGTGAGCGGGCGACGAAGCGTTCGCGATCGTCCGGATCGCGAATGTCGCGCTCGGCGCCGAGCTTCGCGGCTTGTAGCTGCAGGTACGAACCCTGCAACTCTGGATGCGCCTTAACCCCATCCGCGGCCTTGATCGCGGCGTCTCGAAAGGTCTGTGCAGCAGCAGCGCGCTCGGCGAGGAAATCGCTTCGCTCGACAGTCCAGCGGTTACGGTGGGTCGCGATTTCCTCTTTTCCAACGACGCGCCCTTCCGGATCGCGCCGCGGTGCACTCACGGTCACGGGATCGCGGCTGTCGGAGCGCGCCGTCACCTCATCGCCGATGGTGGGACGGCTCAAGGATTCGCGGAAGGCGCGCTCAAGATCGACGCCCCAGATCTCCCGATCGCCTCTGTCGGTCTCGATCCGAACGTAGTAGGACATCGGCTCCTTGGGGTTATGACGGTAATTCGCTCGACCATGGTCGACGAGTCGCCCCGTGATGGGGCCTTGCTCCTCGGAAGATCGAGAACTACGTTGTCCGATGGAGCGATCCTCGCGCTCTGAAGCCGTGCCGTTTGCTTCCCGGCCCGCCGCTCCCGCCTCACGCCGCGCGATCGCGCGCACCACGCGCTCCTGCTCGAACTCGGTGGGCTTGTAACCGCGGACCTCAACCCCCGCGATGCGCGCGGCAAACCAAGCCTCCTTTCGGAATCGCTCGGTGCCCGTCACCTTGATCTCGCCCCAGTCGCGCGCTTGCGCGACGGCGATGAGACTACGGATGACCTCGGTGTTCTCGGATCGAGTGGAGAGCTTCGCGCCGTGGTCTGTGAAGGCGGCCACGCCATCCGGGAAATAGTACTTGGACCCAATACCGATGAAGCGTTCGCGAATCTCGTCGGGCATTGCCCGCGAGCGCTCGTCTGTCTTTCTGGCTCCAGGAGGAGCACTCGCCATTCGAGTAGATGCGTCGGCTTGTTTCTCGGACTTACCCTCCTTCGACCCCCTGGATTCGCCGCGGCTCGCGGCCTGAGATCGTTCGACAGCATTCAGCGCGGTCCTATCGTCTTCGCGTCGCAGCGGCGTATTGGGCTTCTTACGACGTTTAGGCTCGGATGACTGTCCAATCGGCGGTCTTTCGGTAGTTCGTGCCATCAACGCCCTCCTCGGCCGCTACCGGATGGGTCGCGCAGGCCAGCGATAAAGCTCTCGACGGCTGTGTCCATCTCTTGCGTCGTCATCCGCTCGCCAGGCGCCTTCTGCGGCAAGGCGACTTGACTAAAATCCACCGCAAAATCCTCCAGTGTCAATTCATCGATGCGCTCGATATCCTCGGCGGTAGCCACTCGCGTCTTCGGCGTTGCGCGACGGGGTTCCTCCGCCTGAAGGTTCGTGGGCTCGCCAGAACTGGCGGCCGGCTGCGACGGGCTTGCAGTCGCACTTTCGGGCTTTGTTGGTGCACTCGGTTGAGCCGGTCGTTGCAACGGTGCCTGCGTCGGGGCGGGCATGAGTCGCGCGCGAAAGCGACGGTCCGAAAAATACCGAATCTTCTTGCAGCGCATGGGCCGCAGGCCCTCGTAAAAAATGATGGCATCATCGTTACCGATGCTCTGCACTTCTTGCGGCAACAGGAGCGCGCGTCGCTGCTCGCTGGTACTGACACTCCGCGACCTTTGCTTATGGCCATCAAGCATGCTCGGGACGGGCCGCGAGGTCGATTTGACCCGCACCGTCGTCATACCAAGCTCATCCGAGATTTCCTTGGCATCAATATGATCCTTGGCAGCAAAGACAATCCGGGCCGCCAGGCTCTTGAGCATTGTCTCCGCAGCATTCACGCCATAAATCTCCCGCAGCTGCGCGGGCGTATGGATGACGAGCGCGACGCGCACGTTGTAGCCGGGCAGGTAGCTGATTGACTCCGCCAGAATCGGTATGCGCCCGAGCGCGGCGCACTCGTCGAGCAACATCAACACCTGGTGCTTGAGCTTAGGATCGTGCTCCGGCAAGACCCTGGTCTGAAGACCAATTGCTTGCTGAAAAAAGAGGGCCAGCACGGGCCGGAGGCGGTGCAAATCGTCGGGATTGACGCCCACATAGATCGACATGAATTTCGAGCGCAGCTCCCTCAAATCGAAATCATTCGCCGAGGTCGCCCAATCCAGTATCGGATTCAACCACAAGTCTAGTCGGCTGGTGAAGGTCTTGCGGATGGAACTCGCGGTCACAGGCGCAAGATCGATGACATCGCAGAGTGCTCGAACACACTCCGCCGATAGCGGAAAACGTCCGGCACTGCGTCCCTCGATCAACCGCTTCCAGTGTTGGGCGAAGCCCTCATCGCTAG
>DASXYR010000020.1:0-2571 GCA_036502385.1 Gemmatimonadaceae bacterium | reverse complement strand
AACGCGACTACGCCGACGAGCGCGACCCCGATCGTCAGCGCAAGCAGGTTAGGGTGCGGATACGACATGATGCCCAGACGCTGCCAGATCAGAATTCGAGCGATGCCCATCGTTCCCAGAATCGCGCCGAGCATCAACCCGCTGGGCAGCTCCCGCAGCATGACCTTCCACCAATCGCGGAGGCGCAGCTCCTGAAGCGCGAGCGCGCGAATGATCAGTGACGTCGCCTGCGAGCCGGAGTTTCCGCCGGAGCTGATGATGAGAGGAATGAACAGCGCGAGCACGACTGCCTTGGCCAGCTCGCCCTGGAAGTGCCCCATTGCGGTTGTCGTAAGCATCTCGCTCAGAAAAAGCGCCGCGAGCCAGGGGGCGCGCTTTCTGATCATCGAGAAAAACCCGATCTGTGTGTACGGCTCGTCGAGCGCTTCCATTCCGCCGAAGCGCTGCACGTCTTCCGTGTGCTCTTCGACGAGCGCGTCAATGACGTCGTCGACCGTTACCACTCCCTGGATCACGCCGTTCTCGTCGACGACCGGCACAGCGACGAGATCGTACTCGCGCGTGAGTCGAGCAACCTCTTCGCGGTCGGCGGTCACGGGAACCATCTGCACCTCTTCCCACGCGATGTCCGAGACCTTTCCGCCTTCCGGCGCGGCGAGCAGCTCGCGCAACGACATCACGCCCTGGAGACGTCCCGCCGAATCGGTCGTGTATATCGTGTTCATCGCCTCGCGGTGCTCCGACCGCGCGATGCGGCGCACCGCCGCGAGTGCTTCGTCGATGGGAGTGTCTTCCGACACAGAGACGAACTCCGTCGTCATCAGACCACCCGCCGTGTCCGGCTCGTAGGCGAGCAGCTTCTCCGTTTCGGCGCGCTCGGCGGCTGGGATCTCGGAGAGAATCTCCTCCGCGCTCTCTTCCTCGAGACCTTCGAGCGTGTCGGCGCGATCGTCCGGCGTCATCTCCGTGACGAGCTCGGCCGCCTGGCGCGCGGTCATCGTCTCCAGGACTTCTGAGCGAAGGTCCTCGTCGAGGTATTCCAGAACATCCGCCGCTCGCTCGACGGGGAGCGCGGACAGGAAGGGCGCGACCATCTCGCGCGGCAGCGCTTCCGCCAGAGTCGCGAGATCGTTGGCGTGCAGCTCTTCGGTCTCCGCCGGAATAGCGTCCGGACTTTCCTCGAGCATCACGAGGATGTCCGGCAGAAGAAGCGCGGCTAACGGCAGCTTGTCGTCATCGACGATCTGCTGATTTTGCGTCGGGGTTTTCACGGGATGATCGGAAGCGTGCGCCCGTCGATCTTGATGTCGCCAACCGTGTATCCCGCCACCGCGATCGCCTCGCGAATGTCCTCGGGGGCGACGGTCCCGTCGTGCTCGATCACCGCTTTCCCGATGCTGACGTCAGCGCGCTCGATCCCCGGCACGCCCGCGAGCGCGGTGAACACCGCGCGCACGCAGTGGGCGCAGGTCATCCCTGAGATAAAGGCCGTAGTCTGCATCGGGCGAAATATATCCTCGCATCTCGGCGTAGAGATCGTGTGGAAATCAGCATCCACAAAACTGAAGCAGGGAGCTCCAAGCTTTGCAGCCGGAGCTTCCGAGCTTGTCCATCGACGTCGACTATTTCGGGGCTAGTGATCTCACCGCCCCATAACAACTCGATGAACGACGAAATCAGAAACGCGGGCCTCGAACGCCTGTATGAGAGCTCTCAGGCTCCGGCTGCAAAGCTGGCAGCTACCTGCTTCAGTTTTGTGGATGCCCGAGAAAAAGCCTCGATCTCAACAGTGAGAAACAGCTAATCGAGTCTGTTGGTTGGCCTCGGCACCGGCGGCACCTTCTTCCTGGACACGAACGTCTTCTCAAGCGCAGGAAGGAATTTGTCGTAGCGTGAGCCCGGCTCCCACAGCACCCACCCATCGTACCCGGAGTCATATACCGCGCGCTTCTGCTCCTCGAGCTCGTGCGGGCCGTACTTGGGCATTCCAATGCTGAATGCCTGCAGCCACGGGCGTACGTGCTCGCTCTTGATGCCGAGCTTCTCATCGCGCTCGCGCGCTCGGGAGATCGCGATGTGAATCACGTCGTATGGGTCGGCGTTCGGGTGCGGGAGTTGGAACGAGCCCGGCGGATAGTGCGACGGATAAACCATTGGCAGCATCACGTCGACGGACTGCGAGAGCGGCTCCCACCTCTGCCCGACCTCGAGCGCGCCACCCACCGATGTGACGAGCCCGAAGACATCGGCGGTCGTCCGCACACCCTGCTTCGCGAAACGCTTGCGCGCCTCGCTCAGGAATTCAGCGAGCACCTGGGTCTTGTTGCGGCCGGCTTGCTCCGGAAATACCTGGGGCGGCAGGCTCGGATACGGCTCGGGAAATCTGATGTAATCGAACTGGATCTCGCCAAAACCCATCTTGATCGCTTCGTCGGCGACGCGGAAGTTGTACTCCCAGATTGCGTTGGCGTACGGATTGACCCACGTCTGCCCCTTCTTGTCGTGCCATGCCGTGCCGTCTGCCTTTCTGATGGTGTGTTCGGGATTGTTGCGAGCCGTCACCGAATCCTT
>DASXYR010000019.1:0-1648 GCA_036502385.1 Gemmatimonadaceae bacterium | reverse complement strand
TCGTATCCGAACGCAACGTGGAAAAGCTCGTTCACGATCGACCCCTTCACCGTTCCAATCGAGCAGCGCGCGGATCTCCTGCTCAAGGCCAACGCGGAGGCGCTCAAGGTAAAGGGCGCGAAGTTCGTGAATTCGGGACTGTTCTTCGTGAAAGAAGATCGGAACTTCGCGTCGACTGAAGGTTCGGTGATCTCGCAGACGCTGGTGCGTGTCGCTGTCCTATTCACCGTCACGGCTGTCGCTCCCGACAACTCCGATTTCCAGAATCGCAGCAACGGCGTGCAGCCGGCTGGTCGCGGCTGGGAGTACGTCCTCGAGCAGGATCTCGTCGGCAACGCGGGCAAATGGGGCGAGGAGGCCGTTCAAAAACTGACCGCCAAATCGGTGGACGTGGGTCGGTACGATCTCGTGCTCCACCCATCTCATCTCTGGCTCACGATTCACGAGTCCATCGGCCATCCGACGGAGCTCGATCGCGCACTCGGCTACGAGGCCAACTACGCCGGCACGAGCTTCGTCGCGCCGCCCGAGAAATTCCTGGGCAAGTTCCGGTACGGCCCCGACTTCATGAACATCCAGGGCGATCGGGAGCAGGTTGGCGCACTCGCTACGACGGGCTACGACGACGAGGGTGTAAAGCCTGAGAAGTTCCTCATCATCAAGAACGGGCTCGTCAACGATTACCAGACGACGCGCGAGCAGGCGAACTGGCTCAAGTGGTGGTACGACTCGAAGGGGATTCCGGTGCGGTCACATGGCTGCTCCAACGCAGACTCCTGGTCGTCGGTGCAGTTCCAGCGGATGCCGAACGTCTCGCTGCTACCCGGCGCGAAGGAACAGAGCTACGAGGACATCATCGCGGCCACCGACCGAGGGATCGCGATCGAGGGTGACGGCTCCTTCTCGATCGATCAGCAGCGCTACAACGCGCAGTTCGGCGGACAGGTGTTCCACGAGATCAAGGGCGGCAAGATCGTCGGACCGCTCAAGGACGTCGCGTACCAGATGCGCACTCCCGATTTCTGGAATTCGATGGACATGATTGGAGGACCGAAGAGCTACCAGTTGGGCGGCTCGTTCTTCGACGGCAAGGGGCAACCCGGTCAGGTGAACGCGGTCAGTCACGGGTGTGTGCCGAGCCGCTTTCGCAATATCAACGTGATCAACACCGGGAGGAAAGCATGAGCCGCCCCGGATTCAATGGCTCGCCGAAAAGCCTTCTCGATAACGCCGCGAAGTACATGCCGGAAGGCGCCGTGATGACGCGCGAAAAATCGCAGGCGCTCATCGAGAAGATCGTCAAGATGTCGAAGGCCGACTCAATCGACGTGAGCGTCGACAGCGGTTATCAATCGAATATCCGCTTCGCGGCCAATCAGATGTCGACCGCCGGCGGCGTGACCAACACGCAGATCGGCATCCAAAGCACCTTCGGCAATAAGCACGGCGTCGCAACGACCAACGATTTGTCGGACGACGCGCTGCGGCGCGCGGTCGAGCGGGCGGAGACGCTCGCCAAGCTTTCCCCCGACGATCCGGAGAACATGCCGGAGCTTCCGCCGCAGACGTACCTCCCCGTTAACGGCTATTTCGATTCGACCGCGAATCTCTCGCCCGAGGATCGCGCGCGTGCGGCGTTGACTGCTCT
>DASXYR010000018.1:0-2573 GCA_036502385.1 Gemmatimonadaceae bacterium | reverse complement strand
TCGATCGCGCGTACTGGTTGATCGATTCGATCAGGCTGCGATTCGACACTCGGCGCCGGTGGGAGTCAGCCGCAGCGATGCACTCCTCTAAATATAGGTGGGAGCCCATGCATTGGCAAGCACATAGCGTGCCGCCAGTTTTCCGACTAGCACAGCCGGGAACGGACCTTGCGATTATTCCACCATCTCGCAGACAACACGAAGTCCAATCTGTCCGTCGACCAATTCTTTGCGTGTTGCTCGCCGGTGGGTTCACCCGGTTCCGGAAACCGACCCGCGCGATATTGAGATCGCCCACTTGCAGAATTCTTCAGAGTGAGTCTCGTACTCCTTTTCGTTCTGGGACTCGGCCAGACGCCGGACTCCTCCGTCCAGCGTACCGCGCTCGATTCGCTTTACAGGCGACGCGACACCACCGCGCTCGCGGCCGCGCTGCGCGCGTGGACGGGAGAGTCGAGCGCACGCACTGAGTTGTATCGCGGCATCAGTGCCGTGTGGACCGGGAGGGTGACACAGGGGATCGGAATACTGGGTCCGCTGCTGGATTCCGCCCGGCCAAGCCTCACGCTGGAAGAACAACGGGCCGCGCTCCGCGCGCTCGCCGAGAGCTATGCGCGGAAGCGGCAATATGCGGAGGCCGCGGCGTTGTACGACGCCGAGCTCACGTCGCTCGACTCGGCGCTCGATTCGACCCGGGCGGTCGCACGAGCAAACGCCGACTCGGCGAAAGCGGAGCCGATACTCGACGCGCTGACATCGCCAGAGACAGCTCCGCCTGAGCCGGCGCAGGTTCCGGGGCAGCTTTCCTTCATCGCGCTGCTCTTGGCGCTGTTCGTTGTTCCGAAGATGCTGCAGCGTTACCGGATTCCTGGCGCGGTCACGGCGCTGTTGATGGGATTTGTGGTGAGCATGGTCGGATGGTTTCCCCAGGACATGACTATCCGACTCTTCTCGACGCTGGGGATAGTCTCGCTATTTCTTTTCGCCGGCCTGGAAATCGACGGCGCCGAGCTGCGCCGCAACATCAGGCCACTGGTTTTATACGCGGCAATCTGGACGGTGGTGGCAATAGTCACCGGCGTCGTCGTAGCGCACATCCTGAATCTGCCGGCGCGGTTGGCCGCGCTTCTGTCGCTGGCGCTGATCACGCCGTCGACGGGCTTCATTCTGTCGACGCTCTCCGGCTTTGGCCTGACGCCTGTCGAACAGAATACCGTCCGCACCTACGCCATCGGGTCGGAGCTGATAGCGCTGACGGCGCTCTTCTTCATTCTTCAATCGACATCGGTGCAGCAGCTGGTGTTATCGCTCGCCGCGATGGCGGCGGTAGTGATCGTGATCCCGCTAGCGTTTCACGCCTTTGCCGCTTTCATCGCTCCGTACGCGCCTCGGTCTGAATTCGCCTTCCTGCTGCTGGTGGGAATCGCCTGCGCCTACGCAACCAGGCTGCTCGGAGTTTACTATCTGGTGGGCGCGTTCCTGGTTGGCGTGGCTGCCCAACGCTTTCGGGCGAAGCATCCGGCGATGTCTTCGGAGAAAATGGTGGACGCGCTCGAGGCATTCGGGTCCGTGTTCATACCGTTCTACTTCTTCCACGCCGGCACCGAGATACTCGCTGGCCATATATCATGGAGCGCCGTGGCAATCGGCATTGTGTTGGTGGCGACGCTCGTACCGCTGCGCATCGCGGTGATTTCGGTTCATCGCAAGATCGCGCTAAAGGAGAGCTTCGCCGTATCGCGTCGGGTCGGCAGCGCGATGATTCCGACGCTGGTTTTCACCCTCGTGATACTCGGCATACTCGTCGAGCGTTTCGAGGTATCGGGTGCGTTGGCCGGAGCTTTGATTTTCTACACTGTCGTCAACACGACCTTGCCGGGATTCGTGCTGAGGGGACAGCCCGTCGATTTCGAGGATGTCGAGGCGCTGCCCGCGCTGCGGACTTCCCAAGCGGAGCTTCCATAGCAAGCGCGTCACTTAAGTCCTACTCTGGAAGCATTGCGATTGGCCATGGCGATCTTCACGTTTGCTCATCCATCGCTCGCCTTCTGAAAAGGCGGTACTCAGCCACAAGGCAATTTCAATGACCGACCAGCTCTTGTCCGACGGCGTGCCGGTGAGCGGACATGCTCCGCGATTGCTGCTCTTCGCCATGCTATTGAGCTGGTGCGGCGCGTTGCTCTTGTTCCGGTTCGCGCGATCCGGCTCGCTCGCCCTCGGATTCCTGGCCTGGAATCTTTTTCTTGCCGCGGTTCCGGCTGTCGCGGCCTGGCTCTTCGCGCGCGCGATGGGGAAGGGTTCCTCGACAATCGAGAAGGCTGGATGGTTCGTGGTATGGCTCGTTTTCCTTCCCAACGCTCCGTACATCATCACCGACTTCGTCCACCTGACGACGCGGCCGGGGATTCCGTTCTGGTACGACACCGCGCTCCTCGTATCGTGCGCGGGGACGGGGCTTCTGCTCGGCTACACATCCATTGCGGATGTACAGCTCGTGATCGCGCGAAGGTTTTCCCCGGTGGCGGGGTGGATGCTCGTGGTCGCCGCGGTTCTGTTGTCCGGGTTCGGCATCT
>DASXYR010000017.1:0-9500 GCA_036502385.1 Gemmatimonadaceae bacterium | reverse complement strand
TCAGACGCGTTGCTATCGAGGCCGCGCACCCGATGTCGTGGTACAAATGGATCGGAGACGATGGCGCGATAATAGGCATCGAGCGCTTTGGCGCCTCCGCACCCGCTGCTGAGATTTTCACGCATCTCGGGATCACCGCAGACCATGTTGTCGAGAGCGCGAAACAACTCCTCGGCAAGAAATAGTCATACGAGAGGCACCCTCTGACAACGACCTCGTGAACGGGAGCGAGCCGACCCTCCGCGACATCAGCGTCACGCTCAATCCCGATACCCCTGAGTGGCCGGGCGACACGGCGTTCACTTGCGGGTGGGCTTCGTTGATCGGCGCCGGCGCGAGCGTCAACGTATCCTCTTTCACGTCCAGCCCGCATGTCGGCACGCACGCCGACGCTCCGTTGCACGTGCGCGAAGGATGGTCGGGATCCCACGAGCTTTCACTCGACGCGTTCTACGGGCCTGCAATCGTCGTCGACGTATCGAGTCTCACCAAGGAGATCGAGATGGAGGAGCTCGAGAAGATTCAGTCTCTCCCATTCGTAGAGCGTCTTCTCCTGCGCACGGGCCGGACGATCGCGAGCGGTGCATTTCCCGAGGATTGGCCGACGCTCTCCGAAAACTGTGTTCGCACGCTGCTCGGACGCGGATTGCGCTTGCTCGGCGTCGACTCGCCATCTGTTGATCCACGGGAAAGCAAGAATCTCCCGGTACACCACATGCTCTTTGCGGGTAACGCCGCGATACTCGAAAATCTCGATTTGCGCCGGGTGACGCCTACGATGTACGAGCTCATGGCATTTCCACTCAAGCTCATGGCACTGGATGCGGCCCCCGTTCGAGCAGTGCTTCGGGAGATCGTCGGATAGCTTCCCGCCATACGCTGCATCGATGATGTGCGGTCGAAAACGACGACCACCGGCACGTCTGCACCGCCGAACTTCCAACCTGACTACATAATTGAGAACGATTGGTCGCGTGCTCAAACGCCTTTTTTTGTTCAGCGTCGCTCTGGTGTCGCTGGCTTTTTTCGTCCAGGCCAAACAGGGCCAGTCAAAACGGACGCGAAAGTCGTCGACAGCACATGGCCGGCACGGCGCACGGAAGCCGGTTCTTCCGCCGGTCACCAGGTTTGTCGACGACTCCGGTGGCAAGGAGCTGATCGTCCGGCTGCTCAACGTCGGGCAGGGTGATGCGACGTACATCCGGAATGGTTCGAGCCGAGTGTTGATCGATGGCGGCCCGAACATGGCAATTCTGGGTCGATTTCTGGATTCACTCCGGCTCAACGGCTCGACGATCGATGTCGTGATTCTTTCCCACCAGCACCTCGATCATTACAGCGGCCTCCGCGAGCTGTTCAGGACCTCGCGCCACATTCGCATCCGGTATTTCTTCGAGAACAAGGATCCCGCTCCCGCGGTGACCCTCGCAACACTGCGCGATTCGATTCTCGCGCGGACGGCCAGCGACAGCCTCGTTTACCGGGACACCGACGACCCGTGCTCCGATGGCCGAAAGATCTGCACGATCACGATGACCGGCGGAGCGAAGCTGCACATCATGGCACCCATGCCGAATGGTACTGGTGCGAACAATCGCTCGACACCGGTGAAGATTATTGGTCCGGACTCAGCATCGTTCACCATGTGGCTCGCCGGCGACGCCGAGCACGAAGAGATCGCGTGGTTCGATCGAGCGGGGTATCAGCGCGATCCCGGGATGCACGTGAATGTTTTGAAAGCGGACCACCATGGCAGCTGCAACGGAGTGACGCCGCAATACCTCGGTGCGACTACACCGGCATGGGTAGTGGCGTCAGTCGGAGCGCAGAATGAATACGGCCACATGCATACTCAGGCCAAGAAGATCTACAGGGCCGCGCGAGTGCCATGGTACCGTACGGATCAGAACGGAACTGTCACGATTCGCTCGCCGGGAATCCCGGGCAGGGGATTCACGATCATTCCAGAGCGATCGGGTACTGATCTGAGTGGGCCCAGTGACCGGGTGTCACACCAGTTGGGATGCGGTGGGCCGTGATTGGCCGCACTGCCATCAGAGACTGATATCTCCGCCGCGGTCGTTTCTTGATTTCTTTGTGATCTGCTTCACCGAGCGATCGAGCGCTTTTCGTTTCGCGTCAGGATCAGTCTCGATGAGGAGCGCTGACTTGCCTTCCTTGCGGTCGTGAGTGACCGAGAGCACGTCACCTTCCCGGACACCCTCGGGCAGCATCCATTGGGGGATGGGCGTTACGCTGCGTCCATCCACTTCGATGGATGCGGATCCGTCTTCGATCACATCGACTATCCAGGTATGCTTGGAATGTTTGTTCATCGGTTCTCCGCCAATCGCCTGTACTCGCGTCTGCTCTAGGTTAGTACATGGCATATCCTATGCGCCATTGCTCCTCCTCCGCACGATAGCGCACCGACCATTGCAAGAGATCATCTATGCAGAGCGACTCAGGTCATACGACCTCCGTCTGGATGGGTACAACCGAAGTTCCGCAGTTTCAGTCATTGACGCAGGACGTTCGAGCGAACGTTTGTGTCATCGGTGCCGGGATCGCGGGCATGACCACCGCTTACCTTCTCGCCCGGGCCGGCCGGGCAGTGGTTCTCATAGATGATGGACCGATTGGCGGCGGAGAGACCGGTCGCACGACCGCCCATCTGACCGCCGCGCTGGACGATCGCTACTACACCATCGCCGGCATGCACGGCGAGGAAGGCGCGCGCCTGGCCGCCGAGAGTCACATGTCGGCGATCCATCGCATCGAGACGATCGCCTCGATGGAGGACATCGATTGCGATTTTGAGCGCGTCGAAGGCTATCTCTTTCTAGGCGGGGACAGCCAGCGCAAGGATCTCGAGCGAGAGCTCGAGGCCACGCACCGCGCGGGAATCAACGACACGCAGATCGTCGATCGGATTCCGTTCAGCTTCTGGGACAGTGGCCCGGCGCTGCGGTTCCCGCGCCAGGCAACATTCCATCCGCTCAAGTATCTCAAAGGGCTCGCTCGCGCCATCCTCCGCGACGGCGGAAAGATCTATTCGGGCGTGCACGCCGAGAAAATAGTCGACGGTGAGCCGGCGCGAGTTACGACGAGCGGCGGGTACGTCATCAGCGCCGACAACGTTATCGTCTGCACCAATACTCCCGTCAACGACTGGCTGATCATTCACACGAAGCAGGCCGCCTACCGCACTTACGTTATCGGCGCCCGCGTCCCCCGTGGATCTGTCCCGCCTGGATTGTACTGGGACACACCGAATCCCTATCACTATATCCGCCTCCAGCAGGCAGAGGATGCGTCTGGTCGCGAGCTCGACTACGACATCCTCATTGTCGGCGGCGAGGATCACAAGACCGGTCAGGCGGATGCGACGGGTGAGCGCTTCAACCGTCTCGAGAAGTGGACGCGTGAGCGTTTTCCGATGGTCGAGCGCATCGAGTACCGTTGGTCGGGTCAGGTGATCGAGCCCGTCGACTATCTGGCGTACATCGGAAAGAACCCCGGTGGCGACGAGCACATCTACATAGCGACGGGAGATTCCGGAAATGGGATGACGCACGGGACGATCGCCGGCATCATCCTCAACGAGCTCGTACAGGGGCGAAAGCACCAATGGGCGAAGCTGTACGATCCCTCCCGCGTCAAGCTCCGTTCTGCTCCCAAGTACGTGACGGAGAACGTGAACGTCGCGGAACAGTACAAGGACTGGTTCACCGCTGGCGATCTCGGCGACGTCGCTGATATCAAGCCCGGTGAGGGTGCCATCGTCGGTCGCGGGCGCGGCAAGATCGCGGTATATCGCGACGAGCGCGGCACCATTCACCAATGCTCGGCAATTTGCAGCCACTTGTACGGCATCGTTCGCTGGAACGACACCGAGAAGACGTGGGACTGTCCATGCCATGGATCACGGTTCGATCCACACGGCAACGTTGTGAACGGTCCGGCTATAGTCGGGCTTTCTCCGGTGAGCTCGGCGTCGAAGGAGGAGGAAGGGGCGAAGAAGTCGAAGAGGCCCGCAGCAAAACCCTGACGTCGTGCGTCTTGCCGTCATCCATCAATGGGATGGCGTCGTCGACTGATCGACCGTCGACCGTCAGATCCACCGATCCAAACTGAATTCCATCCGGGTTCTCGATCGATATGGCGTACGTCGCCGATCTGAACCTGTATTCGACCGTGAAGCTCTTCCAGCTCGCCGGAATGCAGGGCTCGATGAACAGACGCTCGCCACGCTGCTGAAATCCGAGTATCGCCTCGAGAGCGACGCGATACATCCAGCTGGCGGAGCCCGTGTACCACGTCCACCCTCCGCGACCGAGATGGCCCGTCGCGGTGTACACATCGGCCGCCACGACATAAGGCTCAACCTTGTAGATGTCGACCGCTTCCGGACTGTTGGAGTGCGTTATCGGGTTTAACATTTGAAAAAGCTCGAATGCGCGATCTCCATCTCCCTGCAATGCTGTCGCGAGCACGGCCCACAGCGCCGCGTGCGTGTACTGCGCGCCGTTTTCGCGCACGCCGGGCAGGTAGCCCTGAATATATCCGGGATCATGCGTCGTCTTGTCGAACGGGGGCGTCAACAGCATGATGAGACGCGCGTCCTCGCGAACGAGGTACTTGTTGAGCGACTGCATCGCGATGCGTGTTCGATCGGGCTTGCCCGCGCGGGAGATGACGCTCCAGCTCTGAGCGATCGAGTCGATCTTGCACTCGTCGCTCGTGCGTGATCCGAGCGGCGAGCCATCGTCGAAGTAGGCTCGACGATACCACTCGCCATCCCAGGCCGATCGCTCCACGGCGTCGGAGTATTCCTGTGCCTTTCCAAGAAGCTCGTCACGAACGGCGGTATCACCTTTCTCGCCGGCGTGGACGGCAAATTTGCGAAGGGTGGCAATCAGGAACCACGCGAGCCACACGCTCTCTCCCTTTCCTTCGATTCCCACGCGATTCATTCCGTCGTTCCAGTCGCCGCTGCCGATGAGCGGCAGGCCGTGCACTCCCTTCGTGCAGGCCCGTCTTAGCGCGCGCACGCAGTGATCATAGATGCTCCCGGCCTCCGGTGATTCCTTGGGCAGATCATAGATCTCGTGCTCATCGGGATTCAACTGGCGCATCGTGAGATAAGGCACTTCGACGTCGAGGACGCCGCGATCCGCAGTGACGTTGACGTAATGATCGATGACGTAGGGCAGCCAGACGAGATCATCCGAGAATCGCGTCCGCACCCCACGTCCGCTGTGGGGATGCCACCAGTGCTGCACGTCGCCTTCGACGAACTGACGCGAGGATGCGCGAACGATGTGCTCTCTCGCGATTTCGGGCGCGGCATAGACGAACGCCATCGCGTCCTGTAGCTGATCCCGGAACCCGAACGCTCCGCTCGACTGATAAAGCGCCGTACGCGCCCACATCCGGCACGACAACGCCTGATAAAGCGCCCACCGATTTACCATGAGGTCGAACGTAGGGTCGGGCGTCTTCACCTTGATCGTCCCCAATCTGCGCGCCCACACTTCAACGTTAGTCTCGACCGATTGTTTTGCCGCGGCCGGCGCGCGGTGTCTGAGAATCATTTCCTGCGCTGCGTTCTCGCCGTCGGCCGCGCCCAGCAGCATGACGATGTCTTTGGACTCGCCCGGCTCGATGACTATGCTCACCTGCATCGCACAGCAGGGGTCGATCGTCGCGCCGATAGCCCCCGACAATCCCGCGCGCTCGAGGGCGGCGGGACTCGATATCGTGCCGTTTCTGCCAAGGAATTCGCGTCGGTCAGCCGTGTAGTACGCGACCCGCTCGCTGATCGAAGCAAAAGCGACGCTCTCCGCAAAATCGGCATCGAAATAATTGCGGGCGAACATCGACTGCGTGTCTTCGTCAAAGCTCGTGCGCACCTGATACTGGGTTTGCTCGCGCGAGAGCCCCAGCACCCACTCCAGGTACCACGTCAGCGTCAGCTTCTTTCGCGTCGTCGAGTCGTTGCGCAACGTCAGAACGCTGATCTTGACTGGATCATTCTCATCGACCCCCAGTCGGAGTGAGCTGCCAAGACCCTTATGCGTGTGATCGAACACGGAGTAGCCGGCGCCATGGCGCACGCGGTACGGGGTCGGCTCGCGGATGGGGCAGGGCGTAGCCGTCCATAGATCGCCGTTGGCATCGTCGCGCAGGAACACGCAGTCGCTCGATGGATCGCGCACTGGATCGTTGTGCCATGGCGTGATCCGATAGAAGAAGCTGTTCTTTGCCCACGTCACGCCGCTTCCACCTTCGCTCACGTAAAAGCCACCCGTGGCATTCCCTACCACGTTGATCCAGGGAGCGGGCGGAAGATCACTTCCGGTCAGATGAATCTCGTATTCACCCTCCTTGTTGAAACCGCCGAGCCCGTTGAACGACTGCAGCCCCACCCCTCGATCCGCGGGATCGGCATGAATCGGTACAGTGCCCAGTGGGACGATGTCGCGGTTCATGATCTCGAGCTTGGGCGGATAACGATCCTCGACCCCCGGGAATTCGAGGAAATTGCCGAGCCCGAGTCCGTCGCAGTTGACCTGAACCCGTGCCATTGCCTTGAGAAGCGTGATCTCTTCGGGCTTCAGCAGATCCGTTCGCCTGATGAACACACCGCCAGGCCTGTCGAGCAGACCCGCCTCGCTCGACGCCATTGTCGTCGACAGAAGCTCGTCGCTCAGCTCCTGCATGTACGTCGCGGGATGCATGTTGAGAATCACGAGATCGCACGTAATCCCCTTCAATCTCCAGTAGTGGTGCGTTCTGAGCAGCTGCCTGATGCTCGGCATTCCCACTGCGCTTTCGATCGTCGCCAGAAGAATTGGCCAGTCGCCGGAAATTCCTAATCCCCAGAGCGCCTGTTGCCCCAGCCTGTTCTCCTCAACCGAGCTCTGCGCCGGGCGGAATCCCGGGTGCGGGAACATCAAGTGGCCGGCGAGATCCTGATACAGCGCCGCGTCCGCCGGGGCGATTCCCAGATCCCGCAATTCCGCTTGCGCCTGCGCCCACGACAGATCGAGAGCGCGCCGCGCGCTGTACGGATCGTGATAGAGATCCGCGAGCTCTATCGCGCGCTCCTTCTTTTCTGTGATGAATGTCGTGAACGCGACGTGCGCCGATCCGCCTGGCGGAATCCGAACGCGCACGCGCAGCGACAGAATCGGATCGAGCACCGCCCCGACTGTACCAGTGAGCTCGGCGCCTTCATCCAGCGCCTCTGCGTTTCTCACCGAGCGGCCTCTTCCCACAAACTTGGCGCGATCGGTCTCGCAGGTGACGCTGCCTACGATCTCCGGCCCGACGGCGACGACGTGTGCGCACCAGATCGATGCTTCGGTGGCCGAGCGTGGGCGTCGCGTCGCCAGCAGCGCCGCGTTCGCTTCCAGGAATTCCGTCTGGACGAAGAGATTCTGGAACGCCGGATGCGCGCGGTCTGCCTCCGGCGGTGCGAGCACGACCTCAGAGTAGCTCGTGAGTTCGATCTCCCGTGCCTGCAGCGATCTGTTCGTCAGGATTATCCGTCTCACTTCGGCTGCATCGTCCGACGCGACCGCGATCTCCGTGACTGTGTCGATGTCTCCGTCGCGACGGATGAACGTGATGCGATCCGCGGCAAAGAGCACGCGATACCACTGCGGCTCCGTCCCGGACGGCTGGTGCGCAGTGGACCACACGTGCCCGGTGCTGACGTCCTTCACGTAGCACCACTGACCGTAGTTGTCACGCGTGGAATCGTGACGCCAGCGTGTTACGGCGAGATTTCCATACCTGCTAAAGCCGCCACCCGCGTTGGTGATGAGCGTCGTATACGGCACGTTCCCGAGAATCCCGACGACCGGTTGCGGCGTATGCGGTGTCTCGATCTCGCGCACCGCCGGCTTCTCCGTTTCGCTCGGCACTCTTGCCGCATCGGTGCCGGACACATCCTGCACCACCAGACGCCGCGGAATTCGCTCCTGCAGCACCAGCTCCGCCGATCGCACGAGTGGATCAGTGTGAAAGCGCCGCGGCCACACCTGCCGGTTGAGCGCGTTATCGAGAGCGACGATGCTCATTCCGATGTGGTGGGCCATGAACGTGCAGACGAGCGTCTTTCTGGAGCCCGGCGACGGCCGTGTATAATCGAGCGCGTCGCGGAAGCCGAATGGACCGAGCGCACCCTCCGCCTCCAGAATCGCGAGATTCCTGAGGGACTGCCTCGGCTCCACGATCATCGCAAGTAGCGTCGCGTACGGCGCGACGACGAGCTCCTTGCTCAATCCACGCTTCAGCGCGAGATCGGGCACTCCGAAACCCCGGTACTGGTACGTGTGAGACCGGTCGCGGACAGCGTACGCTGATTCCGAAACTCCCCACGGCACGCCACGCTCGGCGCCATACGCTATCTGTCGCTTGACGCAGCCCTTGTGGGTCTGGTCGAGCAGCGTGAACGGGAATGTCTGCATCACCAGCGCCGGCATCAGGTACTCGAACATGCTCCCGCTCCACGAGAGGAGCGTCCTTGTGCCCGCCGCCGCGGTAAGCTGGCGTCCCAGCCTGAACCAGTGGTCGACCGAGACATCGTCTTTCGCTACCGCGACGAACGATGCAAGGCGGGATTCCGAGGCGAGAAGATCGTAGTACGAGTTGTCTACGGTATTGCTGCCGATGTGATAGCCGATCGTGAACAGCTTCCGCTTTTCATCGAAGAGAAAACGGAAGTCCATCTCGACCGCGTATGCATGCGCGCGTTCCGCGATCGCCTTCAGTCGCTTTGCATCCGGCTCGGGACACGATGGATCCTTGAGCATCTCGAAGCAGGCTTGCTTCAGCGCGATCAGGTGTCCGGCAAAATTTCCGCTGTCGACGGTGGAGACGTACGCCGGCTCCAGCACGCGCAGCTCACTTAAATCGTACCAGTTGAAGAAATGACCATGGAACCTCCGCATCCGCTCCAGCGACCTGAACACCTTCTCAAGACGGTCGATCATGTCGGAGCGGGTGATGAAGCCCAGGTCGACCGCGCTGACGGTGGAGAGAAGCTGAAGTCCGATGTTCGTCGGCGACGTGCGAAGAGCCAGGACCGGCTCTGGATCTTCCTGATAGTTATCCGGGGCGAGCCATTGGGTTTCCTCGGTTACGAACTTCTCGAAGTAGGTCCAATGCAGCTTCGCGTACCGCAGCGATGCGAGTCGCTCGGCGTCCGTAAGGTGGACCTCGCCGAGGATAGCAGGTCTGCTCAGTGCAGAGGCGATACTCGGACTCGCCAGCCACGCAAGCACCAGTGGCAACGTCCCCATCACGAACAGGAATCGGTCGTTGGAGCTCGATGCGGCGCCTACGGTGACGTGAAAGCCGATCGCGACGCCGAGCACGAGACACATCGCCGTGACCGGCCACATCTTGCGCCAGATCTCGAGCTGCGATCGCGTGCCCAGTGATCGCTCCACCTGGGATGCCGTCTGCCATTCCAGAAGCTTCTGGTG
>DASXYR010000016.1:0-2159 GCA_036502385.1 Gemmatimonadaceae bacterium | reverse complement strand
ACGTCGACATGGCAGACGTACAGCGAAGAGCAGCCGAACGCGCTGTCCGTCGAGGAAGTGCCCGCCTTCCTGACCGCGGCGCACGCGCTGTTTCCACAACACTACGCGCAACTCGCGCTCGGGCTAATGACTGGCCGGCGGCCGTGCGAGCTCCGGCCCTTGCGCTGGAAGGGGGAGACCCCAGACATCCTGTGGAAAGACGGCGTACTGCTCGTCCGCCGCTCGCAGGTGATCGGTGATGCCGATGATCGGACCAAGACAAAGACGCGGTTGCGCATCCCCCTGCCGAACGAGTTGATGGCGATCCTCGAGCAGCACGTCCGCGCGTTGCCCACGGCGCGGACCAAGAGATCGGATCTGCTGTTCCCGTCGAAGACCGGCGGTTATCAGGCGAGCTCGTGCCTGGCGAAGCCGATCGTCGCGATCGCGAAGGCGGCGAACATCGAGAAGCATCTCTCGCCGTACTTCATGCGGCGCACCTTTCAAGATCTCTGCCGCGCCGCCCAGCTCCACGACTTCGTCACGCGCGCGATCAGCGGCCACGCGACGGTGGAGATGCAGCAACTCTACAGCAGCGTGGCGGGCTCGGAGGTTCGCAGCGGGTTGGCGAAGGTGATCGCGCTAGTCGGGTTGCGGCCAGGTGTCGAAGCGGGCCCCGAGTCGGCAACAGCGTGAATGCCACTTTTATACCATCGTAGTAGTATTCCCATGTGACCAAGAAGCATAGGTTGAGCGCAACCATCGATGCCGATCTGCTGGCGGCTGCCGAGAGGGCGACCAAACGAGGCGATGCGCCCACGATCAGTGCCTGGGTCAACGATGCGATTCGACTCAAGCTCGAACACGACCAGCGACTACAAGCGCTCGGCGCATTCATCGCGGAATACGAGGCCGAACACGGCCCGATCACCGATCGCGATCGCGAGAACGCGTTACGCGAAGCAAAGCGGCGAGCCATCTCGGTCCGAGGTGGGTTGCGCGCTGGCGAAACTCGAAAGCGGTACGGGAAATGAGTCTCATACTGGACGCCGGCGCACTTGTCGCAATCGAACGGCACGACCGCTTCACAACGGCGATGCTGAGCGCCGAGCTCGAGGCAAGACGGACTCCGCTGTCGCACGGTGGCGTTGTCGGCCAGGTCTGGCGCGGAGGCGGCGCCCGTCAAGCGCGTCTGGCGCGGGTGCTCGCGACACTTCAAATCGCGCCGCTCGATGAGGCATTGGGGCGTCGCGCAGGCGCGTTGCTCGCGCGAGCCCGAAAGTCCGATGTCATCGATGCCGCGGTCGTACTGCTCGCCGCCGACGGTGACTTCATCCTCACGTCGGATCCCGACGATCTCGAACCGCTAGCACTTGCAGCAGGTCTCCAGGTCGAGATCGTCCGCGTTTAGCCGTTCCAGAGCTTCGTCGCACGCGCGATCAGCGGCCACGTCACGGTGGAGATGCAGTAGCTCTACAGGAGCGTGGCGGACTGAGGTCCCTTCCCAGAGCAGCGCAAATCACGTCTCATGTAATCGTGCGCGCATATGCGAAGTGGAGACGTGCGCTTCATGCACTCCTGGCTGAGATCGCAGTGTGCGCGATCGTCGGCTGCAGCAAGCGCGAGGACTCGAGGTCGACGCGACCGGCGCTGACGGCTGGTGAAGTCGGAACCGTCACCTGCGATCGGCTGATCACTTACGAACGCGCGTGCTTGAAGGAGCTGCTGGCACCAGGTGGTCCGTTCGGATCGGGACGACGCGGTAAAGGTCGTCGAGGAGATGTGTCAGAACGCGCTGGCCGAGTTGCGGCCGCAGCTCGTGTAGGCGTGTCCTACGGTGAAAGAACCGACGCCGTAGTGCATCCCCGATTGTCGCAGCAGTGCCGCGACAATCTTGGGACGCGCAAGATCGGCAACGAGCTGCTTGCCCGCGCGTGCCGTTCAGATGTTTCGCTGGCGGTCGGCAGAGACTTCATCCGGGACGGATGACCCGGACGACCTCGCTCCCCATCGCGTTCACGCGGGCTTGCAGGTTGAATCGTGCCCGTCTAAGCAACGACGGAGGTGCCGCGCAGCTTGATCCCGGCGCAGGTTCCGGTATGTTTGCGCAGCTCTGCGGGATTAACTCAGCGGTAGAGTGTCAGCTTCCCAAGCTGAAGGTCGCCAGTTCGAATCTGGTA
>DASXYR010000015.1:0-2572 GCA_036502385.1 Gemmatimonadaceae bacterium | reverse complement strand
ATCATCAATCTTCTGAAGCAGCGCGGCAAGGACGTGAGCTTCGCCGACACCGACGAGGTGAAGGCAGCCAACGCGGCGAAGGACGCCGACGGTCCGGCCAAACCGGCTGGCAAGGGAATCGGACGGACGGCACCGAGCAGGTAAGCGTACTGTCTGAAGAAACGAAAAACGCCCTCCGGATCGGGGGGCGTTTTTGTTGGGTCACTTACCGGAGTCACCGAGCTTCCCAACTCACAGCATGCAGCTTTCAGCTAACTCAGAACTACCTGGTGGGGGTGATAGATATGGGTTCTGGGTTTCGGGTTGGGGCGAAAGACACGGAACACAGAACACACATCCATTACTCGCAACAGGTAGTTCTGAGTTTGCAGTTTGAGCAGGCGCAAAGAGTCCGGGATCTACTCCATGACGTGGTGCGTACCGGCGACGCCTTTGGTGTGACGCACGAGCACTAGCAGAGGGATCAGCCCGAGAATGAGCGCGGCTGCCAGAATGTAAATCCTGCTGTACGCGATGACGCTCGCCTGAGCCATCAATTCACCGTCGAGGATGCTGAGCGCGCGCTGTCTTGCTGTCCACGCGTCGGCGCCGCGCCCGATCATGGCGCGGGTCAACATGTCGAGCCGGTTCAACGTCCCCGGATCGCCCGTCGCCAGATGCTCGGCGAGAATGGCGCGGAATTGCGCGGTGTAGTGCGAGAGGAGGGTAGCTATCGCCGCGATCCCGAGCGAGCCGCCCAGCTGCCTGAAGAAATTGTAAAGGCCGGTGCCCTGTGGCAGCTCCTGGACGCTGAGCTCCGCCAGCGTGATCGTCGTAAGCGGAACGAACATCATTCCAAGCCCCCAGCCGCGCATGATGAGTGACCAGAAGAAATCGGTGCTCCCACTCAGCCCGGTGATGTGGGACAATCGGATCATCGCGGTCGCGAAGAGGAGCGCCCCGACGCTAATGAGCATTCGCGGATCGAATTTGTTCGTGAGTCGGCCGACGACTGCCATCGAGATTGCCGTCGCCAGCGCACCCGGCAGCAGGACTATGCCGGTCTGCTGCGCAGTCATCCGGAGATTCCCCTGAAGAAACACGGGCAGCGTGAACACGGATGCGTACAATCCGACGCCCATCACGACCCCGAGCAGCGTTCCGACCCACATCTGCCGGTGGCGGAGTACCCTGAAGTCGATCACCGGATTTTCAGTTGTGAGCTCACGCCAGACCAGCACCACACCGGTCACCGCGGCGGTCACGGCAAGAAACAGCATCAAGCGCGAATCGAACCAGTCTTCCCGCTGCCCGTTTTCGAGGAGATACTGGAGGGAGCCCACGCTCGCCGCGAGAAGCGCGATGCCCATGTAGTCGATCGACGCGGGGCGCTTCTGGTGCTCGGGATCGTGGACGTACCCCGTGATCATGATTGCCGCGAGAATGCCGACTGGAATGTTGACGTAAAAAATCCACGGCCAGCCGTAGTTATCCGTGAGCCAACCACCCAATGTTGGCCCGATCGTGGGGCCCACCATGACACCGAGACCGAAGAGCGCCATCGCGGTGCCCGCTTCCCGGCGCGGGAACGATTCGAACAGAACCGCCTGCGAGACGGTCATGAGGGCGCCACCGCCAAGTCCCTGGATGATTCGCCAGAAAACCAGCGCCGACAGCGAATGTGAAGCGCCGCACAAGAAGCTCGCGACGGTGAAGATGATGATCGACCCAACGAAGTAGCGCTTGCGCCCAAAGACATCGCCGAGCCAGCCGGTAAGTGGGATGATGATGACGCTGGCGAGGATGTAGCCGGTCGATACCCAGGCGATCTCGTCGAGGCTAGCGCCCAGGTTTCCCATCATGTCGGGAAGCGCGACGTTGACGATGGAGCTGTCGATGACCTGCATCAACGCCGCGAGCACCACCGCGAACGCGATCAGGTATTTGTGCTCCGCGCCCTCCGGAGGCGCGGCGAGTGGCTCGGTTAGCGGCGCTTCATCGTCAACAGCCTCGCCGTCGATTGAACGCGCGACGGTCATCGAGCCAACCTTCGGCCGGAAGGTGTTCGTCCTGTGGTGACCAGGTAAATCCTGTAGATGGGGCGGAGTCCGCGCTCTGTTGGAGTTGGAGCCATGAGATGTCTCGAATAATGATAATCATCTCACGCTGCTCAGCCGGAGACTCAGCCTACGGTTCTTTTTCCGCCGAATCGAGCCCGTATTGACGCGCCGAAGCCGAGTCAGCGGTCCGCATCGCGTGCTTGACGGCTTTCGCGCCGATCATCGTCGACTGCGCGAAGATGCTGTCCTTCTCGCGCTGCGTCAGCACCGGCTTGGATTCGGGCTCGTCCTTGCCGCAACCGATTGCCAACGCTGAAAGCAGCAGCAGGGCGAGAGCGGATTTTCCTGACGACACGGAGGTCCCCGGTTCAGGTAGGTGTATTGCTCGACAGCTGGCGCGACGCCGGCTTTTGGTAGGCCCTGGCGTTCTCGCTGAGCAACTTGGTCGTGAAGCGCTGTCCTTCGGAGATGCGCTCGACTTCAAGTGCAATTGCGTCGACGCTCTGCTCGATGCGAGCGAGGCGCGCTTCTGT
>DASXYR010000014.1:0-1586 GCA_036502385.1 Gemmatimonadaceae bacterium | reverse complement strand
CTCCAAATTGTGCGTTCAACATCCGGGTTACTCACGCCTCGGGAATGCTCGAGGGCAAATACACCGAGGACACGGTCTTCCCTGCAAACGATCATCGGCGACATCGGCCGCGCTCGTGGCTCACTGGCGGCGTCCGGAAAGTCCGCACCCTCGATTTTCTCACGATGCGAATGACACTCGGCCAGGCCGCGCTGAAGTGGCTTCTCGCCGAGCCGCGAGTCGTAACCGCGCTGCCGAATATCTACGACATGGATCAGCTGAAGGAATTCGCGGAGGCTTCGGAGAAGCCCGATCTCGCGCGCGAAGACATGGAGCGCCTCGCCGACCTGGCGGAGCGGAACTTCGGTGTGGAGGAAGAGCCGATGTCGTACAAGGGCACGATGGAGCGCGTCACTACGTGATCAATCCGTGGCATGACCTGCCAGCGGGCATTCATCCACCCGACAACGTCACTGCGGTAATCGAGATTCCACGCGGGAGCCGCAACAAGTACGAGTTGGACAAGGCAACGGGAATGATTCGCCTCGACCGCGTGCTTTATTCCGCGGTCCATTACCCGGGCGATTACGGGCTCATTCCGCGCACGCTGCACGAGGATGGAGATCCGCTCGACGTGCTCGTCCATCTCAACGAGCCGACCTTCCCGGGGTGCCAGATAGACTGCCGGCCACTCGGCGTGCTGAAGATGCTCGATCGGGGAGAGCCCGACGACAAGATTCTCGCGGTACCCTGTCATGACCCGTATTACCACGAGTATTTCGACATTGCCGACCTTTCACAGCATTATTTGAAGGAAGTGGAGCACTTCTTCCATATCTACAAGGATCTCGAGGGACGGCGGGTGGAGATCATTGGATGGGAAAAGAGCGAAGTTGCGGCGCGCGTGATCAACGAATCGATAACGCGCTACCAGGAGCGGTTTCATCAGGTTGGTACCTAATCACTCGACGCCCCCGATTTTGGGCGCTGGAGGACGATAATGAATAGTCGGCGATCGCTGCGCGGCGCGTGTGCTCTGGTAACAATGGTCGCTGTGGTGGCCACGGCGTGCAGCAAAGGAGACGAAACCGCGGTAAAGGGACGCAACGGCCCCAACGGGGCCGCCCGCGATACTGTGAGCGATCTGTCGCTTTCCGAAGACGGACTGGGACAGATTCAGATCGGAATGAACCTCGATGACGCGGTCAACATGGGCCTTCTCAATGAGAATCCGACCATGAAGCCGAGCTGCGATTTCGTTTTTCCGGCTGTCGGAGCGGGCATCCCTGATGGAGTGAGCGTGATGGTCGTTCAGGGAAAGGTCGCGCGCATCGACGTCGACACGGGCTCCGTAACCACGGAGGACGGGGCGAAGATCGGCGATACCGAAGACGCCATCAAAACGATGTACGACGGCGATGTTCAGATAGAGCCGCACAAATTCATCACCGGGGGCCATTACATGGTTGTGGCCGGCGATAGCACGAGCCTCGGGAAAGCGATCGTGTTCGAGACCGACGGTCAACGGGTCACCAGCTTTCGCGCCGGACGGCTTCCGGAGGTGAAGTGGGTCGAGGGCTGCACCTAGCGCCTGGGCCATCCTCGAT
>DASXYR010000013.1:0-2494 GCA_036502385.1 Gemmatimonadaceae bacterium | reverse complement strand
TGCGCGATCTTCTCACCCAATATGAATTTCCGGGCGACACCATCCCGATTGTCAAAGGCAGTGCGCTCAAGGCGCTCAACGGCGACGCGGAACAGGAAGCGCAGATCCTCGCGCTCGTCGCGGCGGTTGATGATTACATCCCCGTGCCCGAGCGCCCGGTCGATCAGCCGTTCCTCATGCCGGTGGAAGACGTGTTCAACATTGAAGGCCGCGGCACGGTCGCGACCGGTCGTGTCGAGCGCGGCATCCTCAAGAAGATGGAAGAAGTTGAGATCGTCGGCATCAAGGACACCGCGAAGACGACCGCGACCGACATCGAAATGTTCCGCAAGCTTCTCGACGAAGCCCGCGCCGGCGACAACGTCGGTGTGTTGCTCCGCGGCGTGAAGAAGGACGACGTCGAGCGGGGCCAGGTCATCGCCAAGCCCGGCACGATCAAGCCGCACCGCAAGTTCAAGGCGGAGGTTTACGTCCTCTCGAAGGAAGAAGGCGGCCGTCATACGCCGTTCTTCACCAACTACCGTCCGCAATTTTACTTCCGCACGACCGACGTGACCGGCAGCGTCAAGCTCGCCGAGGGCGTCGAAATGGTCATGCCCGGTGACAACGTTTCCGTCGAAGTGGAGCTCGGCACGCCGATCGCCATGGAAAAGACGATCCGGTTCGCCATTCGCGAAGGCGGCAAAACCGTCGGCGCGGGTCGCGTGAGCGATATTCTGGACTAAGTTAAACGCGAGAGCGGAAACCAAACTAGGTCAGTAGCTCAATTGGTAGAGTAGCGGTCTCCAAAACCGTCGGTTGGGGGTTCGAGTCCCTCCTGGCCTGTTTGGTTGCTCGTTAGGCGCATGATTACAAAATCGAAAAATTTCTTCGCTGAAGTTCGGACCGAGCTGGTCAAGGCCTCCTGGCCCTGGGACCCGAAGCAGAAGGGAATGAAGCGCTACAAGGAGCTGACCGACTCCACCTTGGTTGTCATCATCGCCATGCTCCTGCTCGGCGGCTACGTCGCGCTCTTCGATTTCATCCTCGTCAACGTGATCCACTTCATCACCCGCTTGTAATCATGGCTCACGCTCTCGCCGCGAAAGATCAATGGTATGTGGTGCACGTGCTCTCCGGGCAGGAGAACAAGGTGCGCGACAGCATCGAGAAGCGCGTCAAGACCGAGGAGATGAGTGATGTCGTCTACGAAGTCCTCGTTCCGACCGAGCGCGTCTCCGAGATCAAACGCGGGAAGAAGAGCGAGACCACGCGGAAGTTTTTCCCCGGCTACCTCATCGTGAACATGCACCTGCTCGACGAGGAGAATCAGCTCATCGGCCGCACCTGGTATTTCATCCGCGAGACCCCGGGCGTGATCGGCTTTGCCGGGACCAAGGATCGCCCGATCCCGATGCGCCAGTCGGAAGTCGAGAGCATGCTCGCGCAGATGCGTGAGCGCGAAGAAAACGTCAAACCGAAGGTCAGCTTCGAAGTCGGCGAGACGGTCAAGGTTGCCGATGGCCCCTTCCAGAACCAAAGCGGCATCGTCGAGGAGATCGACCCCGAGCGCGGGAAGCTGCGCGTCTCCGTCACCATTTTCGGCCGCGCCACGCCGGTCGAGCTCGAATACTGGCAGGTCGAGCGCGGTTAACCGGATCTCTCAACTCTCAACCAACCACTCTCAACTTTCCCAATGGCTAAAGAAATCGTCGCTCACATCAAACTGCAGATCCCGGCCGGACAGGCCAACCCGGCGCCTCCCGTCGGCACCGCGCTCGGACCGCGCGGCGTCAACATCATGGCGTTCTGCAAGGAATTTAACGCCGCCACGCAGAAACAGGCGGGCGATATCCTTCCGGTCGTCATCACCGTCTTCAAGGACAAGAGCTTCACCTTCATCACGAAGAGCCCGCCCGCCGCGGTGCTCCTGAAGAAGGCCGCGAACATCGCGGCCGGCTCGAAAGAGCCGAACAAGACGAAAGTCGGCAAAGTCACGCGCAAACAGATCATGGACATCGTGAAGACGAAGGCCAAAGACCTCAACTCGCGCAACGACGAAGCCGGCTTCAAGATCATCGCCGGCACGGCCCGCCAAATGGGGCTGGAAGTCGTCGAATAGTTCCGCCGCCGTCATGAAGCCCTCCGGATGAACCTGCGGAGGTCGCGGGGGTTTTCGGTCGCGATTGTTGTTGCCGCGTTCTCCCTGCTCGCTGCCGCGATCGCTTGGTTTCATCCGGTCGCCTTTCCTGACGAGGCCGATTATTGGAAGCTCGCGACCAACCTCGCGAACTCCGGGACCTTATCTTTTGACGGCGTAACCCCGTCAGCCTATCGACCGCCATTACTGGCGTGGGTGCTGGCTCCGGCAGTTTCGGTCGGCCTGTCGATGCACGCCGTTCGGCCGTTGTTCGTGGTCTTCTATGTTGTCACCGGCGTGGCTGCTGGAACTCTTCTTTGCCGCGTCTTCACCAGATCGCGATGGGTTCCGCCATTGGGAACGGCGTTTGTCTTG
>DASXYR010000012.1:0-5206 GCA_036502385.1 Gemmatimonadaceae bacterium | reverse complement strand
CGCAAGCGATCTGCGTCTGCTGGCGAGCGGTCCGCGCACCGGTTTTGACGAGATCCGCCTGCCGGCCGTCCAACCCGGCTCCTCGATCATGCCCGGAAAGGTCAATCCGTCCATTCCGGAGATGGTGAATCAGGTCTGCTTCCAGGTCTTTGGCAACGACGCATGTGTGAGCGCCGCCGCGGAGCACGGACAGCTGGAGCTCAACGTCATGATGCCGGTGATCGCCCACAACGTGCTGTTCTCGATGATGATTCTCACCAACACCGCCCGCGTGCTGAATGAGAAGACGGTGAAGGGCATCGAGGCGAACGCCGAGCAGTGCGAGTACTGGCTGGAACGCTCTGCCGCGTTGGCGACAGCGCTCGCTCCGCAAATCGGTTATGCGCGGGCTGCCGAGCTCAGCAAGCAGTCAGTGAAGGAGAACGTGCTCATCCGCGATCTCGTCAAGCGCGAGAAGGTGTTGCCGGCCAAGGAGATCGATGACGTTCTCGACATGCGGAAGATGACTGAGATCGGAGTCCCCGGCGGCAACCACGGTCCAGCTTCGTCGGGTTGACGAAGGTGCCACGAATCTCTATCCTGAACACATGCGGATAACCACATGGGCGGAGTACGGCGTGATTTGCGCGCTCAACCTCGCCAAGCGGACCGAGCTAGGGCCTGTAAACGGGCGTGAGATCGCCCGGCAGGAGCGACTGCCCGCCGATTACGTCGAACAGATCCTGCTCCGGCTTCGCCGTGCGGGAGTGATCACGAGTACGCGCGGTGCCAGGGGCGGCTACGTCCTCGCGAAATCGCCCAGCGAGATTTCAATCCGCGACGTGATCCACGCCTCCGAGCTAGAGACCTTCGATCTCCACTGTGTGAGCCATCCTGTCGAGGAAGAACGGTGCTCGGCTTCGCACAATTGCAGCATCAGGCCCGTATGGGTGATGCTCCAGCAGAAGATCGACGACGTGCTTCAGGGGGTGTCGTTGGCGGATCTGCTGCACGATGAGCCGACCGTGAGGGAGAAGGTCGGGCTCCCGATACTCGAGACGGTCTAGCTGTCTCGCTGGTCCCGGGCGAAGCCACCGGGATTTGCTGCGGATGTGCCGAAGGGGGGACTCGAACCCCCACGAGCTTGCGCTCACTGGCTCCTGAAGCCAGCGCGTCTACCAGTTCCACCACTCCGGCGTACTCGACTCCGAAGATAGAAACCGAGTATGGTGAAGTCAACGCGATTGAATTTCTTTCATCGTCGTATTGTTGCGTCCAACTTGAGCACGAAGTCAAATGGCAGAGGCCGTCGAAAAAGATGTGAAGGAGTCTGTTGCGCGGAACAAACGCGCGCGGCACGACTACCACATCATCGACACATGGGAGGCGGGTGTCGTCCTGACCGGCAGCGAAGTCAAGTCGCTGCGGAACGGGAAGGCCAACATCGCTGATTCCTACGCTATCGTCCAAGATGGTGAGGTTTTTCTGCTCAATCTTCACATTTCGCCTTACGAACAGGCGAGCTACTTCAATCACGAGCCCACCCGGACGCGGAAGCTCCTTCTGCACAGGAAGGAGATCCGGAAGATGATCGGCGCGGTGGAGCGTCAGGGACTGACGTTGATTCCGCTCGAGATCTATTTCAGGCGCGGCAAGGCGAAGATCGCGCTCGCGCTCGGCAAGGGTAAAAAACTCTACGACAAGCGCGCTGACGAGAAAAAGCGCGACGACGAGCGCGACATGCAGCGAGCCGTGCGCACGCGATGATCCCGCTTCTGCTCTTCCTTCAGATCAGCGTGGCCTCGCCGCCGGCGGCGATCCCGACGTTCGTCGTCGTTCGCGACGGCGCGAGCGCAGTTTCGCTGCCGGTGACGATCGACGGTGGGCAGGCCAGCGTGCGCGCCGATGCGCTCGCGAAGGCAATGCACGGAATCCTGATCACCTCCACCAATTTGCATTACGCGCTGTCTCTGCCGCGGATGCGATTCGACCTGATCGATGGTATTCCATTTACGAAGCTCGACTCGCTCACAATCCCGTTGACGCGCGCGCCGCAGGTGCGCGGCGGACAGCTTTACCTGCCGTTTCAGTTCGTGAGCGATGTGATCCCGAAATACGGAAGCGGATATCTCTACGATGCCGGAACGGCCGAGCTTCGCGCGACGACGGGCGTTGTCGCAACGCGTCCCCCTCCGGCGCGCGCAGAGAGCTCCATCGCGCGTCCGATCACCGCGCCATCCCCGGCCGCCCCACTCCCCAAAGCGCCGGGACGAACGGTGTACACCAGGCCGATCACGCGAAAGATGGTCGTCATCGACGCCGGTCATGGCGGTCCTGACAACGGCATGACGGGTCCGATCGGCAACCGGCCCTGGTTCGTCGAAAAGGACGTGACGCTGTCAGTCGCGCAGAAGCTCGCGGCGGTGCTGCGTGCCCGCGGAGTCGATGTTCTCATGACGCGCACGACAGACACGCTCATCGCACTCTACGATCGGGGCAAGATAGCCAACAGCAATCACGGCGACGTCTTCATCTCCATTCACTGCAATGCGCCCGGCTACAGTACCGCTGCCGCAGCGCGCGAGCGCGGTTTTGAGACATATTTCCTCGCCGAAGCCAAGACCGAGGGCGAACGGCGCGTGCAGGACATGGAGAACGAATCGATAAAGTTCGAGACCGGAGCAAACGCGCCGAAAGGCGATCCGCTCAACTTCATCATCACCGACATGGCGCAGAACGAGCACCTGAGGGAATCCAGCGACCTTGCCCAGACGATTCAGAATGGGTTGATCGACGTCCATCCGGGCCCGAACCGTGGCGTCCAGCAGGCGAACTTTGCGGTGCTTCGCGGATCCTACATGCCTGCGGTGCTTGTTGAAATCGGATTCGGCAGCAATCAGTCGGAAGCGACTTTCCTGACCGATCAGGACAACCAACGCGCGCTGGCGAGAAACATCGCCGGCTCAGTGCTCGCCTATCTCGAGCATTACGACACGCGAGTTGGAGGAACCCGGTAGCGGTGCCCTCGTCCGCGCTGGCAGTCACCGTCGCGGGAATCGATTTCCAGAATCCAGTATTGTTGGCCGCCGGCACCGCCGCCTACGGGCGTGAGCTGTCGCGGGTGATCGATCTCGACGCTCTGGGCGGCATCGTCACCAAGGCTGTGAGTGTGGAGAAGCGCGATGGTGCTCCCGCGCCGAGGGTGGCCGAGTTCGAAGGCGGGATGATAAACGCAGTGGGCCTGGCAAATCCCGGAGTCGAAGAGGTGAGGTCAGAGCACCTTCCATGGCTGGCGCAGAACCTTCGCCGGTCAAAGGTGATCGTGAACGTGGTCGGCAATCGCGCGGAAGATTTTGCGACGGTCGTGTCGAGACTCGATGATTCGCCGGGGTTCGCCGGGTACGAGCTCAACGTCAGCTGTCCAAACGTAAAGGCCGGCGGAATGGAGTTCGGGGCCGATTCACAATCGCTTCGGGATCTCGTGACGCGCGCGCGCGCCGCGACGAAGCGGCCAATTTTCGTCAAGCTATCTCCGACGCTCGCGGATATCGCCCAGACCGCTCACGTCGCAGTGGATGTAGGGGCCGACGGAATCTCAGTCGTGAACACGATGCCCGGCCTCGTCATCGACGTCGATTCCAGAAAGCCCGCGCTTGGGTTTGGCAGCGGCGGCGTCAGCGGTCCGGGATTGCTGCCGGTCGGCGTGCTGGCGACGTACAAGGTTGCGAGAGCGGTGAAGGTCCCGGTCGTTGGAGTCGGCGGCATTTCCAGGGCGACGGACATTGTGCAGTACGTGATAGCCGGCGCCAGCCTCGTTGCGGTCGGCACGGCGGCGATGCTGGACCCCAGGCTTGTGATGAAGCTGGTGGACGATCTCGGAAGCTGGTGCCAGAATCATGGTGTGAAAACGCTGACCGAACTGCGCGGGACTCTCCGCTGGGAGCGCTGACGTGAGCCCGCATTCGCGGCCCTCAGGAATTCGCCCCAGGCCGGCCGTAAAATCCGCGTCCGCGGAACCTCGTCCCAAGCGACCGATACCGATCGTCGCGCTCGACTTTCCACGCGCGGATCTGGCGTTAGCGATGGTCGACCGGCTGGGCGATACGTGTCGTTTTTACAAGGTGGGGGGAGAGCTGTTCACAGCCGCCGGCCCGCAGGTGGTTCAGGCGCTGCGCGCGCTGGGGAACGATGTCTTTCTCGATCTCAAGCTGCATGATATTCCCAACACGGTTCGAGGAGCCGCGCGGAGCGCGGCCGCGATCGGAGCGAAGCTGCTCACGGTGCACACGTCGGGCGGAAGGGAGATGATCGAAGCCGCTGTCGAAGGCGCCGGCGAAAAGTGCGGCGTTCTCGGCGTCACCATTCTGACCTCTCTCGATGCGGCGATGCTGAGGAGTGCCTGGGGCCGGAAATCGCTGGAGGTTTACGGAGAGGTGCTTCGTCTGGCCGGCGAGTGCGCGGCCGTGGGAGCTCACGGGGTCGTCTGCAGCGGACTCGAGGCGAAGAAGATCGGCGCGAAGTACGGGGATCGGCTCAAATTGCTCATCCCGGGGATCCGGGCGGCCGGGGGCAAAGTCGACGACCAGAAGAGGACCGTGACCGCCCACGAAGCAGCCAGCGCCGGCGCGACCTACATCGTGCTCGGACGCCTCGTAACGGAGGCCAAGGATCCGGCGCTCGAGCTCAAGGCCGTGATGAAAAGCATCTAGCGGGGATGCCCCTCAGCTAACCCGATCACCTAACCCGATCTGCCATCACGATTTGCCCCATTGTCCCGGCTTGCTTTGGGTCGCTGGCCTATGTATTTTCAAAGGCTAACCTCGGAAAAAACTGGAGGGCTTCGGCCCTCTTTCCAACATCGTAGGGAGTAGGATCGTGAAAGTTCGCAGCAGCGTGAAGCCGATCTGTGAGCACTGCAAGGTCGTCAAAAGACAGGGCGTGACTCGCATCATCTGCAGTCGCAATCCAAAGCACAAGCAGCGGCAGGGTTAATTAATGGCGCGTATTGCTGGCGTAGATCTCCCGCGTGAGAAGAAGGTCGAGATCGGCCTGACCTACATTTTCGGAATCGGACGCGCGCTGGCGCGACGCATTCTGGCTTCGACTGGCGTCAACTCCGAGCAGCGTGTCCGCGACCTCACCGATGCCGACACGAACAAGCTTCGCCAGGCGATCGAAAAGGATTTTCGCGTCGAAGGCGCTCTCCGCACCGAGATCGCGATGAACA
>DASXYR010000011.1:0-2465 GCA_036502385.1 Gemmatimonadaceae bacterium | reverse complement strand
CTGGTGTACTTCTTTGTGCTAAGTGGTTTCCTGTTGTTCCTGCCGTATGTCCGCAATTTGGTTGCGGAGCGTTCGGCGGCGCGGATGCCCGACGTCAAGGACTACGCGTTGCACCGGTTCGCCCGGATCATGCCCTGTTACCTGGTGATTTTCTTGGTCGTCAACTATGTCCTGCAGCTGTCCTACATTGACAATCCAGCGACCCTTCCGGCCAACGCCCGATCCGGCATCGGGATGATCACCGATCCGGGGCAGTTACTGGCCAACCTGGGACTGGTGCAGACCTACTTCCCTGCATACCTCCAGACGGGCATCGGACCGTCCTGGTCTCTGACGCTGGAGTACGCCTTCTACGTTTCGTTGCCGCTGCTCGGCTTCGCTCTGTTCAGGATGCGCAAGCGCAGCGCGCGCAATCCGTTCGTGCTCGCGATGCTGGCACCGGCCATCCTGCTGGTCGTCGGATTGGTCGGGCGCGCATTGATTCCCGTCGTGAACCGCTACGCCGGAACCTCCGACTTCATTTTGCTCAACTGGGGGCCGAATATCGCAGCGGTGTTCACCAAGAGCATTTTGACGAACGCCGACAACTTCGCCCTTGGAATGTTCGCCGCGATCGTGTTCGTCGCGATCGAAACCGGCGTAATGCCGGAGCGCATCAGTAGACGGGCGCGCATGGTCAGTGCCCTGGCGATCCTGCCCGTCCTGGTCATCAGCGCGTCGTTTTTCGTCATCGCGGTCAACTTCGTGACCGCTGGAGTCAGTGTCGTCGCCGCCCTGATGATCCTCGTCATCGTGATCCCGCTGGCCCGGGGCGACAAATCGAAATTGGCGACGTTCCTCGACGTTCGACCCATTCGCTACGTCGGCGAGATCTCCCTGTCGGCCTACCTGTGGCATTTCCCGATGCTGCTGTTGTTGGGCCAACTCGGCTGGATGGCCAGCGACACCCTGCCGGGGATGCTGCAGAACATCGTGCTGCTCCTCGCGGCCACAATCCTTGCCGCGACCCTCACGTACTACCTCATCGAGAAGCCGTCGATGAGCTATGTCAGGAAGCGGCGCGCAAAGAGCAACGCCAGCCCCATCGTGGCCGAGGCCAAGCTGCCAACGCCGGCCACGACGTAGAAATCAGGCAAGGGCCTCGAAGATGAGCCGCGCGTAGCGGTTGGTACGTTCCGTGCCGGTGGTGCCCGGCCCCATCTTGTTCATCACGTAGCTGATGGTGGCGCGGTGATCGAGATCCATGATCGCCATCGACCCGCCCCAGCCACCCCAGAAGCAGATCTTCCCGTCGGGAACCGCGGGAACGCTTTCCGGACAAGGCAATCCGAAGCCGATGCCGAAGCGCAACGGGATCATGAGCACCTGGTCAATGCCATTCGATTGTTCTTCGAAGATCAGCTCGATGGTCGCCGGGCTCAGCAACTGCACTCCGTTGGCCTTGCCGCCCAACGAAATCGGTGACAACGCGCGCGCCAGCGCCCTCGCGTTGCCATGGCCGTTGCCGCCCCCGATGTCTGCGCGACGCCAAGCGGTGCTCGCGGCGATCGCGGCGCCGTCCGTATCGGGCGGGAAAGACGTGAACGTCTTGACCATCGGGTGGTCCGCGGGAAGCAGGTCCAGGGGGAGCTCCAGCGGCGGTGGCGGAATCAGTTCCGCGATGCGTCCGTAGTCGTCGTCTCGGGCGCCGATCTGGACGTCGGCGCCAAGCGGCTGTGCGATCTCGTTGCGGACGAACTCCTTGAGTGTCTTGCCGGTGGCGCACCGGATCACCTCACCGATCAGGTGTCCGTAGTTGATGACGTGATAGCCGGACGCGGTTCCCGGCGGCCACCACGGTGCCTGACGGGCGAGATGGCGCGTCGACTTGTCCCAGTCGTACATGTCCTCCATGCCGAACGGCGGCTCCCATCCGGAGACGCCCGACGTGTGCGACATCAGATGGCGCACCTCGATGTCCTGCTTGCCGTTCTCGGCGAACTCTGGCCAGTACTTCGCCACCGGCGCGAAGGCATCGACCAAGCCACGATCGATCGCGATCAATGCCGCGAGCGCGGTGAGCGTCTTCGTACAGGAGAAGAAGTTCACGATCGTGTCTTCGCTCCATGCGATGGTCTTCGCCCGGTCGGCATGACCACCCCAGATGTCGACCACGAGTTCGCCGTCGATGTCGAGGGCGATCGAGGCGCCGAGTTCCTCGCCCCCGGTGATCTCGTCGGCCAGCGCGTCGGCGACGCTTGAGAAGCGGCTATCGCAGTGTCCGTGCACAACATCGGTCATCGGGCCATCATGCGCCGGGTGGATTCGTTTTCGGGCCGCTTCGAGTCGACCAAATGCATCGAACGCCGAGTGCGTTCGAGGTACCGTTTACTTGAATTTTCACCAGGACTTCGGGGAGGTATCTGATGCGCAAAGTCGGTATGGCCCTCGCAATCGTTGCGATGATGTCGGGTTCGGTGGCCACC
>DASXYR010000010.1:0-3615 GCA_036502385.1 Gemmatimonadaceae bacterium | reverse complement strand
CGACTCGGCGGGAATCTATTTCGGAACGCGAAGCGGAAAGCTGTTCGGCTCTCGCGACGAGGGCGCGACCTGGACAGCGATGGCGGACGGACTTCCGCCGATCGTCTGTGTGAAAACCGGAAGGGTGGGGGCGGGCGCGGCGTGATAACGCTCGAACTGCCGAACGTCCTTTGCTCGCAGAACGGCGAGAAGTCGTCAGTGGTGGTCGACGGCACCTGCCGCACCGTAGGTGACGCGCTCTCGACGCTCAGCGGGAGGTTGCCGGGAGCGCACAACCGCATCGTGGACGAGCAGGGCAACGTCAGGCGGCACGTCAACGTCTTTGTAAATGGCGAGAACATCCGCTTTCTCGACGGCCTCAGCACTCCTGTGGAGAGCAACGCGACGATAACCGTCATCGCGGCGGTCAGCGGAGGCTGAGGAGGGGATGGCGGGCGCAGTGACGCCATCGCCCAACGCGATATTTCTTGACGCCTCATGCGCGGAGTCCTACGTTCGAAGCCTCAAGGAGCTTGGCTCCAGGATCGCCCCCCTCTCTCGCCTTCCTGATATGCAAAGACGCGAAGTCGTCCGATTCCTCGGCGCTGCGATGGCGCTGCCCTTTCTCCCACGCGGCTCCGAAGCGGCTATCAAGCTCGGGGAGCAGATCCACGCGCGGCTGGGAGACGTTCCGTTCCGAACGTTCAACCCCGCGCAACGATCGCTCGTCACCAACATCGCGGAGATGATCATTCCTGAGACGGACACGCCGGGCGCGACGGCGGTGAAGGTGCCGGAGTTCATCGACCTGATACTTACGGAGCACGCGAGCGACGAGGAGAAGGCGGCATTGCTCGCCGGACTCGCCGACATCGACGCCAGGGCGTCGGTGATGGGTCAGCCGCGATTCGTCGATCTGGCGCCCGCGCGGAGGACCGAGCTTCTCACCGCGCTCGATTCCGCGAAAGAGGATGACAAGAGCGGCGGCGTAATGGCGTTCCGCCGCCTCAAGTCGCTGACAGTCTACGGCTACTTCACGTCGAAGCCGGTGCAGCAGGACATTCTGAAAACGCAGATGTTCTTCAACGGCTACGACGGCAACGTCCCATTCACGCCGAGGGTCTGACGATGGCCGATACGTATGATGCGATCGTCGTGGGCTCGGGGATCTCGGGCGGATGGGCGGCAAAGGAGCTGACGGAGCACGGACTCAAGACGATCGTCCTCGAGGCGGGGCGCCCGATCGACCCGGCGATCGACTACGTCGAGCACGTGATGCCCTTCGAGAAGCGGTATCGCGGAATGGGGAATCGCAATCAGCAGGAGCGATATCAGCCCGTTCAGAGCCAGTGCGGCGCGTGCGACGAGTACGCGAGCAAGTTTTTTGTAAATGATCTCGACAATCCGTACTCGACGCCGGAGGGCAAGCCGTTCTCGTGGATTCGTGGGCGGCAGGTGGGCGGCAAGTCGATCATGTGGGGGCGTTGCGTGTTCCGGTGGAGCGACCTCGATTACGAGGCGAATGCGAAGGAAGGCGTCGCCGTCGACTGGCCGATCCGATACAAGGACATGGCGCCGTGGTGGAGCTACGTCGAGAAATTCGTCGGCGTGCAGGGGAAACACGAAGGGTTGGCGCATCTTCCCGACGGTGAGTTTCTCAAGCCGTGGCCGATGAACGCGGCGGAGCAGAGGGGGCGGGAAGTTCTGCAAACGAAGTTCGGCGGCGAGCGGCTCATCACCAACATGCGCCTCGCGGTTCTCACCGAGGACCACCTCGGCAGGCAGAAGTGCCATCTGTGCGGGAATTGCTATCGCGGGTGCGTGACGCTGTCGTACTTCAGCAGCCTGAACTCGACGCTGCCGGCGGCGAGAAAGACGGGCAATCTGACGCTGCGTCCCTTCAGCGTCGTGCACAGCGTTATCTACGATCCGAACACGAAGAAGGCGACCGGCGTGCGCGTCGTCGATGGGAACACGAAGGAGATGTTCGAGGTCAAGGCGAAGGTGATCTTCCTCTGTGCGGCGGCGCTCGAGTCCACGCGCATCATGCTCAACTCGGCCACCGCGGAATTCCCAACCGGACTGGGCAACTCGAGCGGGGAGCTGGGCCACAACCTGATGGATCACATCATGGGTGGCGGGGCGACGGGTACACTTCCGTGGGCGAAAGACAGAAGGGAAGTGGGGCGACGCCCTGACGCGATCTACGTCCCGCGTTTCAGAAACGTGAAGACGAAGCACCCCGACTTTCAGCGCGGCTACGGTTTTGAGGGAAGGGCCGAGCGTGCGGGGTGGGAGCGGGGGCAGTACGTGAACGGGTTTGGGGCGGGCTTCAAGAAGTCATTGATCGGCGATCTCGGCCCGTGGCAGATGTCGTTCGACGGATTCGGCGAGATGCTGCCGCGCCACGAGAATTACATCGCGATCGATCCGCATCTGGTGGATGCGTGGGGAATTCCGGCGCTGCGCGTGAACTGTGCGTACAGCGACAACGAGCTGAAGATGCAGAACGACATGGTGGTGACGGCGACGGAGATGCTGGAGGCGATGGGCGCGACGGACATCACGACGTTCAAGGAGAACAACGCGCCGGGCCTGGTGATCCATGAGACGGGGACGGCGCGGATGGGTCGCGATCCGAAGACATCGGTGTTGAACTCGCACAACCAGGTGTGGGATGCGCCGAACGTGTTCATGACCGACGGCGCGTGCATGACGTCGAACGCGAACCAGAACCCGAGCATCACGTACATGGCGCTGACGGCGAGGGCGGTGAATTACGCGGTGGGGCTGATGAAGAGGCGGGAGCTGTAGCCAAGGTGGCGATGTACGTTTTTCTCCTAGGGCAGCCATTTCGCTGGACAACACTCTTTGGAAGCGCATTGCTCGTTTCGACAATCATTTACGTAAGCCGCAGACAGCGATGGCAGTTTGCGGAAACTGTGGGTGACTCGCACGAAGACTCAATCCCGCGCTAGCTAACGACGTTGCAGCTGACAAGCACTTTTCGGATGCGGCTGCGCGGCAATGGTGGTAGCTGCCTCCAGCTGAACTTGGGCGTTAGTCGTCAGGCCATCGTTACGGTTGGGCTGATCTTCCTTTCGGTGCCACTCCGAAATGCGTCGACACCCCTGGTCTGAACAACAGGTACGCTACGAATCCGAAGATCAGCACGTGCGCGAGTAGCGTCCTCGGTTGCCCGATGCTGATCGCGACGTGCAGCGCCATCCACACCGCGAGCAGCCAGCGCGCCCAATTCGCGCCGCGAAACACGTAAATCCCGCCGACGATCGCCGCGATGCCGATCGCGAGCACCTCCACGTCGTCGATCGCCATGTGCCAGCGCGGCGCCGAGGCTAGCAGCGGCGCGACGCCACGATAGAGGTCGAGCGCGCCGAGGATGAGGAACAGCACGCCGACGGCCAGCACGGAGCGCCCCGGCGTCCGCGCGGAACGTTCCTTCATCGAGTTGGAGTTCGTCATACGGCGCGTACCTCCCGATTCCGCGTCCATTCGGCCAGGATCTCGACGACACCCTCCGCGGGCTCCTCGGTTGGAAGCTGCCACTCGACTGTCGAACCGCCGTCCAGCAGCAGCCGCCCGACCTTGGCGTAGTCATGCGCCCGGTCATCGTGT
>DASXYR010000009.1:0-3814 GCA_036502385.1 Gemmatimonadaceae bacterium | reverse complement strand
TGCCGCAAAGAAGGATTCCCCGCTGCACTTGTCCCGTGGAGACTTCACTGGCGAGGGGATGCGCGTAGTCCGGATAGTCGTCCGGCTTGCTCGCGTCCTGTCCACCGATGTCGTCCGGCTGGTAGCCAAGCTTCTTCAGCTCCGCCACCAATCTGTTTTTCATCTCGACGCCGGCGTGATCCGACGCGATTGGAATTATCTCACTCATTTGGCCTCCTCCAGCCGTAACTCCGCCAGGCGGTCAGCCGCCTCGTAGGTGGGAATGCGCTTGGCTTCGGCGATGTCGAAGACCTTGAGAATCGTGTCATAGATTTCTTCCGCCTTGTCCAGGGCGTGTTGCTCGTCCCACCCGACGACCTCACCATAGACGTTGATCACCCCGCCAGCGTTGGCGACGTAGTCGGGCGCGTAAAGAATTCCCTTCGCCTGGAGCGCGTCGCCGTGGCGCTCCTCGAGTAGCTGGTTGTTCGCGCCGCCGGCAACGATCTCCACTTTGAGTTTTGGAATCGTCGTGTCGTTGATGATTCCGCCGAGCGCGCAGGGGGAGAAGATGTGTGCATCGGCGGTGAAGATCGCGTCGCCCTCGACGATCTTCGCGCCGGTGAGCTGCGCGACGCGCGCAGCCTTCGCTGAATCAATGTCGGACACAATCAGCTTGGCACCGGCGGCGCTCAGCTCCTTTGCGAGATAGCTCCCGACGCTGCCACACCCCTGAATCGCGACCGTCTTTCCCTCGAGGCTGTCGCTTCCCCACTTTCTGTTCGCCGATGCCTGGACGGCGCGAAACACGCCGTGCGCGGTGACGGGCGACGGATCGCCGGACTTGCCGGCCAGTCCGGCGACGTGCTTCGTCTCCATTTGCACGTATGACATGTCCTTCGTGCTCGTGCCGACGTCCTCGGCCGTGATGTAGCGTCCGCCGAGGCTCTCGACGAACCGTCCGTGGGCACGGAAGATCTTCTCGCGGTCCCTGGTCTTGTTGTCGCCGATAATTATCGACTTTCCGCCACCGAGGTGGAGACCGGCGACCGCGTTCTTATACGTCATTCCGCGAGACAGCCGGAGCGCATCGGTAATCGCTTCTTCGTCGGTCGCGTACTGCCAGAATCTCGTGCCACCGAGCGCTGGACCAAGCTTCGTGCTGTGAACGGCGAGGATTCCTTTGTATCCGACGGTGGGGTCGCTGCACATCACGATCTCTTCGTGTCCCATCGTTGCCAGTGTATCGAAAAGCTCCATTGGTTCGTGATCTCAGAGAAGGTTCATGACTGTCCGTAGAGTGCCCTTGCGATCACGATCCTCTGGATCTCGGAAGTGCCCTCGTAAATCTCGGTGACCTTTGCGTCGCGGAAAAGCCGCTCGACAGGATAGTCTTTCACGTAGCCGTATCCGCCGAAAATCTGCACCGCCTGCGTCGTTACCCACATCGCAGTCTCGCTCGCCATCAACTTCGCCATCGAGCTGAACTGTCGCACATTCTGTCCCCGATCCTTTGCCGCGGCCGCCGCGTGGAGCAGAGCGCGCGACGCCGACACGCGCGTCGCCATGTCCGCGAGCTTGAACTGGATCGCCTCGAACTCCTTGATCGCCTTTCCGAACTGTTTGCGGTCGGCGGCGTAGGCGACCGAGTACTCCAATGCTGCACGGGCAATGCCGATCGCCTGTGCGGCTATGCCCAGCCGTCCGTTGTCGAGCGACTGCATCGCGTACACGAATCCCTCTGTTTCGTCGCCCAGGAGATTCCTCGCCGGAACGCGCATGTTGTCAAAGTTGAGCTGGACCGTCGGCGAGCCGCGAAGGCCAAGCTTGTCCTCTTTCTTGCCAACTTTGAACCCGGCCAAGTCGGGCGTAACGATGAACGCCCCGATGCCACGCGCGCCGCGGCGGGATCCGCCGGTGTCGGTGCGCGCCATCGCGATGATCGCGCCGGCGGTATTGCCATTTGTCACCCAGCTCTTGGTCCCGTTCAGAATCCAGCCATCGCCATCCTTCACCGCCTGCGCAGCGAGCGCCGACGCGTCAGATCCTGCGTCCGGCTCCGACAGCGCGAAGGCGCCGAGAATCTCCCCGCGCGCCATCGGCTTGAGGAATCGGTCTTTCTGAGCATCGCTTCCATAGCGCAGAATCATCTGCGTCGGCAGCGAGTTGTGGACGCTCATGAGCACTGCAACCGATGCGTCCGCCGCCGCGATCTCCTCGAGAGCGATGAGGTAGGTGCCGGTGTCGGTTCCCAGCCCATCGTATTTCTCCGGGAGCATCATCCCCAGAAATCCGAGCTCGCCGAGTTTCTTCACGATGGCCGGCTCGAAGTGCGCCCGCTGGTCCCAGTCTGCCGCGTGCGGCCGGATCTCCGCGTTGGCAAAATCGCGCGCGAGCTTCTGAACCTCGGCCTGTTCTTCGGTGAGTGGGTGGAGCGCCCAGGACATGTTGCGGCTTACTTGCTATAGGAGTAAAAACCACGCCCCGACTTCCGGCCGAGCCAGCCCGCGGCGACGTACTTTCTGAGGAGCGGACAGGGCCGGTATTTCGGATCGCCCAGTCCTTCGTGCAGCACCTGTAGAATCGCGACGCAGGTGTCGAGGCCAATGAGATCGGCCAATGCGAGCGGGCCCATCGGGTGATTCATGCCGAGCGTCATGACCTGATCGATGGCTTCGGCCTCGCCGACTCCCTCCATGAGGCAGTAGACGGCCTCATTGATCATGGGCATCAGCACGCGGTTCGATACGAAGCCGGGAAAGTCATTCACCTCGACGGGAGTTTTGCCGAGCTGACGGCTGAGATCGGTCACGTACTCCGTGGTTGCATCCGATGTCGCGAGCCCGCGGATGATCTCGACGAGCTTCATCACCGGCACCGGATTCATGAAGTGCATCCCCACGACCTTGTCGGGGCGCGATGTGCGTCGCGCAATCTCGGTGATGGAGATCGAGCTTGTGTTGGTGGCCAGCACGGCGTCCGGCTTCGCGATTCTGTCGAGATCCGTGAAGATGCGAAACTTGAGGCCGCTGTCTTCGCTGGCTGCTTCGATGATGAGTGACGCGTCGGCGGCGCTGTCGATGTCCATGTTGAGATCGATGCGCGACAGGATTTCGACTTGTGACTCGGGAGGAATTATTCCCTTCTTCACTTGACGCTCGATGTTCTTCGCGATCGCCACGCGCCCTTTGTCCAGAGCCTGCTGCGAGACATCGATCATGGTGACGTTGAATCCGGATTGCGCGAAAACGTGCGCGATTCCGTTGCCCATCTGTCCCGCCCCGACAACCGCGATGCGGTCGGTCATGCGCTCCACTCCATCCGGCGGCGATTCCGCCCGTACAGGTAAAAGAAAACGATGAACATTGCGGCCACCGCGGCGGCACCGCCTTCGGGGCCCCACGGACCGCCCGTGAGCCAGTCCGGGCCGGTTTCAACGACTCGGTAATCAGGATCGTGCGGCGGCATCCCGCTCACTGCTATGTGCAGCCCTCCCGCCATCACCCAATTCCACGCGAAGTGCGCAGCGCCCGCTGCGTAAAGGCTCCGCGTCACCAGCAGAATTCCGCCGAGGAAAAAGCCCGCGACGATTACGGCGAGAATGGATTCGGAGTCGGCCCCCGGATTGGCAATGTGAAGGAGCCCGAACACAACGCTCGTGACGATGAGCGCCGTCCTCCAGCCCGCCGCCCTTCTCAACAGAGCAAAGACGTAGCCGCGGATGAACAACTCCTCAAAGAATGCCGCCGGCAGCAGCAGCATCGTCGACCGGCCCGCCTCGCCCCACCAGCTCCCGGGCGCAGTAGTATCGATGCGCAGCATATGTATCGCGAGT
>DASXYR010000008.1:0-6840 GCA_036502385.1 Gemmatimonadaceae bacterium | reverse complement strand
TGGCCCAAAATGGAAGGGGTTTGGGGGCCAGATTTCGTCACTTAAGTTGTTGGGATTAGGGCACTTAGAGCAAGCTCAGCAGTAAGACTTGGCCACGCCCGCTGAAGACAGAATGCGTTGTCATTGCCACGCCCAAAAAATCGAAGAGACGCTCAGTGGATCTCCCGAATCATCACGCCACGCTTGGCCAGCTCGGCGATGTATTTCTCCGCCGGGATCGCCTCGTCGGGGGTGAAGACACCCGACTTCCCGATCTCCCCGCGCGCCTGCATCTGGCCGGTGATCGAGAGCGAGTAGCCCGTCGAGCGCTCCATGGCGCTGATGTCCGTTTTTTCGTCGTAATAGTCCACCAGCTCCCACCCGATCTTCTTTTTCTTCCCGCCTTTCTTGCCTTCGGCGACGACGCGGAGCGCGACCAGATCGCGGCCATCCGGTTTTGTAAGGCGCGGCCCCATTGCCGCGACGACCAGGTCGCGCGGGACCACCTTCACGCCCTTTACGTCCACGGGCTTCAGATCCAGAAGACCGAGCTCGCGAACGGCTTCCATGATCTTTGCGTGTCCGGGATAGCGGAGCGTCTTGTACTCCATCGTCGGAATCTTTCCCTCGTAGCGGAAGGCCATCGTCGAAAGTCCGCCAGCGGTGTGGAATCCCTCCAGCTCGCCAAGCGATCCCTCAAAATGCACCGGCTCGATCTCCGACAGCGCCGTCACCTGCGTGCGCTTCCCACCGCGCAGCACCCACGACAGTGTCGTGTAATAGTCGAGCACGCCTTCGAGCGAATAAACTATCTGATAATTGAGCGGCGGCTCGGGATGCTGAGGCAGACCTCCGACGAAGATCCTGACGCTGTCCACCGTGTCCAGCTGCTGTATCCCGTACTCGGCGAGGATGTTCACCATTCCAGGCGCGAGCCCGCAGTCGGGGATGACGGTGATCTTTTTCTTCTTCGCTTCGGCGTCAAGCGTCTTCTGCTTGAATACGATCTCGGTATTTCCACCGAGATCGGAGAAATGCACGCCCGCCTCAACCGCGAGCGCCGCTAGATCGAAGTTGAAATAGTATGGAATCGCGCTCATCGCCGCGTCACTCTGGCGCATCAGCGCGAGGACCGCTTCCCTGTCGCGGACGTCGAGCGGGGTGAAGATCAGTCGCTTGCCCGAATAAGGCGCCAGAAACGGCGCCAGGTGCCCGGTATGCAGGTCGGCGAGACGGACTTCCTTTACTTCGGGATTCTGCAGCAAATCATAAGCGCAAGCGGAGCCTTGCAGGCCCGCGCCGAGGACTAACATCCGCATTACGTGTATTTCTCCGAGGGGATTTATGACTGGACTCGCTCTTGCAATTTATGCTCGCGAGACGTTTCCCGTTACCCCGCGAGAGCGAGTGAAAGCGTGATGCCACAAGTGGATGCGGGAAACTGGCGCGGGCATTTGCTCGAGCGGCCGGAACAGATCAGGCGCCTTCTCGAGAACACGCATCGAATTGCGGTGCTCGGCATCAAACCCGATCCAGCACAGCCCGCGCACTACGTGCCCGATTATGCGCAACGCGCCGGATATGAGATCGTTCCCGTTCCGGTTTACTTTCCCGAGCTGACAGATATGCTCGGCGCGAAAGTCTACCGGAAGCTGAGCGACATCCCGGGCGAGATCGACATGGTGAACGTGTTCCGCCGGCCGAAGGACATCCCGTCGCACGTCGACGACATCATCGCGAAGAAGCCGCGATCGGTCTGGTTTCAGCTAGGGATCACGAACAACGAGGCGGCGGAAAAGCTGGCGCGGGCCGGCATCGACGTCGTGCAGGATCATTGTCTGCTGGTGGAGCTGCAGCGGATCGGCCGCTAGGCTACCACGTTACAGTATAGACAACCGGCTCGACACTCATCTCGTTCGGGTCGGGCTTGCTCCGCGGCGCGAGCGCGACGATGTAGCGGCCGCCCGCTGTAGCCGCGAGCGCGATCCCCGCCCCGACGACGCGCGGCGCGGCCTTCGTCGCCGAACCCGGAGTCGTCTCGACGAGCGTTATCACTCCGCGCTCGCTCTGTACGTTGAAAGTCTGACTGCCGTGCTGCACCTGGATTGGCGGGGCGTTGCTGAGATCGATCGGAACCGATCGATCGAGGGTCGGACCGAGCGTGAGTTTCACGTCGGCGAGGCTAGTATTTCCCGGCAGCGTTCCGTGCAATGCTCCGGTCACCGGGTCGAGCGCCGACCACGTTTGACTTGGCTCGTTGTCCAAGGCACGCTGGGGGCCGTTGCCTAGCGCGAGCGTAGAGCCATCGGCCGTCCAGCGAACACGCCATCCACGAGCGACTGGAAATAGCTTCGGTGCCGCGCTGTCTATCGCGCCAGCGAGTCGCGGGTTGTCGGGAATACGAATCACGCCGGCTTGAGCGACTGCGCGGGACATCGACATGCCGCTCGAGGCGAACGAGCCAGCGCGGAGCGTGGCGGTGTCGATCGAAGTCCGCCTGGCAACATCGGTAATGAGATCGGTTCCGGTTCCCTCGCCACCCACGACTGTGTAAGCGCGCCCAAACCCGATGGATTTCCAGTCTGGCGACGGCGCCACATCCCAGACGCTGTCCATCTGCGTCTGATACCCACGCGTTTCATCGCCGAAGAAAAAGCCATTCGGCACCGGCTCGTTTTCGACGCTGCCGGGATCCGCTATAACGAGGATGGACTTTTTGTCGGGCGAAAACGTCCACAGCACCCGTTCTGCCATCCCATGTGAGCCGCGATTCACGGGGACCACGGTTACGACCGGCGCCGCGTGCGTCGTGTCAGCGGTTGTCGTTTTCTTCGAGGAGTCGACTACGCAGGCGGCGAGGAGGAAGAGCGGAAGGCGGGAGGCGGGAAGCGGGAGGCGGAAAGCGGGAGGCGGGAACGAGACGCGGGAAGTTAGCATTGGCGGGACTGGGAAAACGTGGAGCGCCAGTGTGACGACGACGCCAGAGTAAGCTAAAAAGCTAAACGGGTTTCAGCCCTCCCGCTTCCCGCTTCCCGCTACGCGCAGACCAGGTTCCGTCCGCCTGCCTTTGCGCGATACAGCGCGCGATCCGCGCAGTCGAGGAGATCTTCCGCTGTTTCGACGCGGGGCTTGGGGAAATCGGCAACGCCAATGCTCACAGTCAGACGAATTGGCTGGCCCTTTCCGATCTCGAAGGGGTGTGCCTGGATCTTGTCGCGGAGTCTCTCCGCGAACGCGATTGCGCCGACTTCGCCGGTCTCCGGGACCGCGATGACGAACTCGTCGCCGCCGTAGCGGGCGACCGCGTCGACGCTTCGCGCGGTGCGCGCGAGCAGAAGCGCGACCTCGACCAGCACCTGGTCGCCGGCGAGGTGGCCATACGTGTCGTTCACTTCCTTGAACTGATCGACGTCGATCATGAGGATGCTCAAGGGAGCGTTGTAGCGGCGAACGCGCTCTACTTCCGTTCCGAGCTGCGTGAGCAGCGCGCGACGATTGAGGAGCTGCGTGAGCGGATCGGTGCGCGCAAGCGCCTCGAGCCTGATGTTGTCGGCTTGCGTCACTTCAACCATGTGCGCGCGCCGCATGGCGTTCATCGCGCTCTTTACAACGGTCTCGGCGAAGTCGACATCGGCATCGTTGAGCGACGTCTTGTCGGCTGTCCTGCGGAGCAGAAAGACGCCGGTACGCTCGAGGTCGAGCTGGAATGGCAGGGCAATGATGGAACGGACGGAGATTACGCTGCCGTCCTTCTCCCAGGCCTCGCGGAGATCCTTGTACGAGTCCGAGTGCCAGATGTCGGGGATGAGCACCGGCTTCTCGCTGGCAAGCGCCGCTTCGATCTCAGGGTATTTGTCGAGCTCGACCTGGAGATTTTCCAGTTGTGGATCTTCGTGCGCGGAGGCGACGGTGCCGTGGCTGTCGCCGCATTTGGCGAAGATCACCGAGGAATGGCTCAGATTGAGGGCGCGGGCCAGACGCCTCGCGAGCATGTGAAACAGCTCGCCCATCGAGAGCGAGCCCATGACGTCGTGCAGGATGTCGACGAGAGCCCCACGTGCAGCCGCTTCCTCGAGAAGCCGCTGCACTTCGGACTCAGACCTGGTGAGCGCCGAGCGGAGCTTCTCCAATTCCTCGGTCTGTGCTGAAACGCTCGGGGTCTTGGTCATCATTCGTCGGTGAGGGCCTCGACCTGCTCGGAATCGCTAGCGGGCGCGCCATTTTCAGCGTCTTCTCCCTCGTCTTCTGGGACCACGCGGGCGACGGCTGTTACGACATCTCCTTCGTCCAGATTGACGAGCTTCACCCCCTGAGCGATACGCCCAGTGACCCTCACCTGGGAGACTGAGGAACGGATGATTACACCATGCTTTGTGATAATCATGATCTCGTCGGCCGGCAGAACCTCCATCAGGGCAACGACATCCCCCGTTTTGTCGGTCCGGTTGACCGTGATGATTCCCTTCCCACCCCGTTTCTGGACCCGGTAGTCGTCGATATTCGAGCACTTGCCGAGGCCCTTTTCGGTGACCACAAGAAGTGTCGCATCGCGTTTGATGACGACCATTCCGATGACGGAATCGCCCTCGCGCAGCTCGACGCCTTTGACGCCGGTGGTGTCGCGGCCCATCTCGCGGACATCCATCTCGTGAAAACGGACCGACAGACCGTGGCGCGTGGCGAGGACGATGTCGTTCGAGCCGCTCGTCACCTGAACGTCGATCAGCTCGTCGTCCTTGTCGATTTTGATCGCCTTGATGCCGGTCTGGCGGACGTTCGAGTACTCGGACAGCGCCGTCTTTTTCACCGTCCCATTCCTGGTGCAGAAAAGAAGGAACTGTGTCTCCGAGAATTCGCGAACGGGCACCATCGATTTGATCTGCGTCTCGGGTGAGACGTTGATCAGATTGACGATCGGCTTGCCCTTGGCAGCGCGGCCGGACTGAGGTACCTCGTGCACCTTGAGCCAGAAGCAGCGACCATCATCGGTGAAGCACAGGATGTAGTCGTGCGTCGAGCCGATGAAGAGATGCTCGATGAAGTCCTCGTCCTTGAGTCCTGCCCCACTTAGTCCCCGACCGCCGCGACGCTGCTTGCGGTACGTCGAGACGGAGGTGCGCTTGATGTAGCCGGAGTGGGAGATGGTGATGACCATGTCCTCTTCGGCGATCAGGTCCTCGATCGTGAACTCGCCTTCGTCGCTCGTGATCTCTGAGCGCCGCTCGTCGCCGTACTTGTCGGAGACCTGCTGCAGCTCGTCGCGGATGATCTTCATGCGGCGCGGCTTGGAGGCGAGGATGTCCTTCATCTCCTTGACGAAGGAGCGGACCTCCTTGAGCTCGGCCTCCAGCTTCTCTATCTCCAGTCCTGTGAGCTTCGCTAGGCGCATGTTGAGAATCGCCTCGGCCTGCCGCTCGCTCAGCTTGAACCGCTTTTGAAGCTGCGTGCTCGCGGTCGGCGTGTCCTCGGCCGCGCGAATGAGCTTGATAACCGCGTCGATGTTGTCGACGGCGATCTTGAGACCCTCGAGGATGTGCTCGCGCTCGAGCGCCTTGTCCAGCTCGAATTGGGTGCGACGTACGACGACCTGGTGCCGGTGCTCGATGTAGTGCATGAGCACGTCCTTGAGCGGCATCACCTTGGGGACGAGCTGCGTCGTGTGCGGGTCGGGGACGAGCGCGAGCATGATGACGCCGAACGTCGACTGCATCACGGTGTGCTTGTAGAGCTGATTGAGGACGACGCGCGGGATCGAATCGCGCTTGAGCTCGATGACGATGCGCATTCCGTCCTTGTCGGACTCGTCGCGGAGGGCGGAGATGCCCTCGAGCTTCCCGTCCTTGACGAGATCGGCCATGTCGGAGATCAGCTTCGCCTTGTTCACCTGGTACGGCAGCTCGGTGACGACGATCTGGGATTTGTTCGAGGATTCTTTCTCCTCGATCACCGCGCGGGCGCGCATCACGATGCGGCCGCGACCCGTCTCCTGGTAATCCTTGATTCCGGCGCGGCCGTAGATGTATCCGCCCGTCGGGAAGTCGGGGCCCTTTACCAGCTTTCTGATCTCGGTGGGGCCGAGCTCGGGGTTGTCGATCAGCGCGGTGACGGCGGCAATGACTTCGTGGAGGTTGTGCGGCGGAATGTTCGTCGCCATGCCGACGGCGATGCCCGAGGATCCGTTGACGAGGAGATTCGGAATCGCGGAGGGGAGAACCTTCGGCTCGAGGAGCCGGTCGTCGAAATTCGGCGCGAAATCGACGGTGTTCTTGTCGATGTCGGCGAGCATCTCCATCGCGATGCGCGTGAGTCTCGCTTCCGTGTAACGGTACGCCGCCGCGGAATCGCCATCGACAGAGCCGAAGTTGCCCTGACCGTCAACAAGCGGATAGCGAAGGGAGAAGTCCTGCACCATGCGCACGAGGGCGTCGTAGACCGAGCTGTCGCCGTGCGGGTGGTATTTGCCGAGGACGTCTCCGACGACCGTCGCCGATTTCTTGTACGGACGGCCGGGCACGAGCCCGAGCTCGTTCATCGCGTACAGCACGCGGCGGTGCACCGGCTTGAGTCCATCACGGACGTCGGGCAGCGCGCGGGAGACGATGACGCTCATCGAATAGTTGATGAACGATTCTTTGATTTCTTCGTGAATGAGGCGCGGGAGAATGCGCTCTCTGTTGTTCGGAGCCGTCATTAAATCCGGTATTTGTTACGGGTTCGGAGGGCAAGGTGGGAGGACGAAAATGCCACCATATAGCGAAGCCTTAATCTACTCTCAGCCGGCCGCGAAATCAATCACGGATGGCCGCCCTAACCTGTTATATCGCAAAGAGTTAGTGGCCGTTGCCGGCAACGACGGCGGGG
>DASXYR010000007.1:0-9853 GCA_036502385.1 Gemmatimonadaceae bacterium | reverse complement strand
CTCGACAGGCAGGGAACTTCCTCCCTGCCGAAGCTGGGTCGCGAAGCGAGTGATCCCACACTCGACGCCGAATACCTGGTTGCCGCCCTCAAGCGCAGAAAGATCGCCATCAAGCCTGCCATGATGGATCAGTCGGTCATCGCGGGCCTCGGAAACATCTACGCTGCCGAAGCCCTTTGGGAGGCGGAGCTCGATCCACGGTCGCTGTCACCGAAGATTTCTCCGGCGAAGCTGAAGAAGCTCGTAGACGCGATCAAGCTTGTATTGAGTCCCGCGAAGCGAAGGCCGGGCCGGTACACCGAGAAACGCGGTGTCAGCCGGTTTGCGGTCTACGATCGGGAAGGGAAGATCTGCCGCCGATGCGGTGCGACGATTGAGCGGATCGTTCAGGCGGGGCGCTCCACTTATTTCTGCCCCGGCTGCCAGCTTCGGTGACGCTACTCCATCACCTCGAGAAGCGCCCCCTTGATGTATCCGGTCTCGGGGATCGTCAACACCTCGGGATGATCCAGTGGTTGGCCAGTGAGCTCGCGGATCGCGATTCGCCGGCCACTGTCAGCCGCGGCTGACTCCAGCATCTCCAGAAACAACGGCTTGGTGAGGTGAAAGCTGCAGCTGGCCGTGTAGAGCAAACCTCCCGGGGCGAGAAGGCGCATCGCGCGGAAGTTGATGTCCTTGTAGCCGCGGATGGCACCCGGCAACGCCGACCGCGTCTTCGCGAACGCGGGCGGATCGAGGACTATCGTGTCGAAGGTGATTCCCTCGCGTTCCCTTTCCCTCAGGTAGTCGAACGCATTCGCTTCCACGAACGAGATGTTGGTGAGCGAATTTCGCTCCGCATTCTCGGCGGCACGCACGAGAGCCGGGCCCGATGAATCGAGAGCTGTGACGTGCGTCGCCTTCCGCGCCAGGTGCAGCGCGAACGATCCATGGTAGCTAAAGCAGTCGAGTGCTCGCCCTCGCGCAACGGTTCCAACGAAATGACGGTTCTCGCGTTGATCGAGGAATGCGCCCGTCTTTTGTCCAGTCCACGGGGCGGCCAGGAACTTCACTCCGTATTCGTGGACCGCGATCTCACGCGGAACCTCCCCGTGCAGAACCACAGTTTCGCGCGCCAAACCTTCTTTTGCTCGCAGTGGGACGTCGTTCCGGGCCAGAATCCCCGCCGGCTCGACGAGCGATCGAAGCGAGGCGACGATCTCTTCTCTGAACGCCTCCAGGCCCGCGCTCATGAACTGTACGACCAGCCAATCATCGTACCGGTCGCAGACCAGCGACGGGCAGCCGTCGGCTTCGCCGTGAATCAGGCGAAATGCATTCGTGTGGTCCTCGAGTGGAACACGCCGTGCGATCGACGCCGCAATTCGCCCATCCCACCACGCCTGATCGATTACAGCGTCGGGATCGGGGTCAAGCAGTCGAAGAGAGATCTCAGACAGTGGGCTCCAGAGCGCCCAGCCCAGTGGCTTGCCGCGGTGATCGTGGACGAGGACGGCACCCGCCTCCATCACCGGCCGCTCGATCACATCCGTGCGATAAATCCACGGATGCCCACTCTGCCACCTCCGCGCGCCCTTCGCGTTCACCCTCGCTACCGTCATGGGGGTGAATGTAACGACACCCCGTATGCTTCTTGCGAAAGGCGGGAGCATGAAAACCATCGTCGGACTTTCGATCGGCGCCGCCGCTGGCGGGCTGCTGGTTCACGAGCGCAGCATGCGAACGAAGGCGGACCGCCTGAGCGCCGCCACTCTCGAAACACTGCTCAACACAATCGATGCAAACGATGTGACGACGGGCGGACACGTCCGGCGTGTCGCGGCCTACTCTCTGATTCTTGGCGAAGCCGCGGGATTCGATGAGCACACGCTGCGCACCATTGAGCGAGTGGCGCTGTTTCACGATATCGGGAAACTTCACGGCGCGCTGACCGACATCTTCCACGAGCAGTCCAAGCTGACTCCCGAAGAACGCCGCGCTGTGATGACCCATCCCCAGCGCGGGGCCGAAGTGCTGTCACCACTGGCGGGGTTCTACCCCGACTTGCCGAAAGGGGTAGCTGCACACCACGAGCGCTGGGATGGATCAGGATATCCGCGCGGCACCAAGGGCAGAAAGATTCCGATCCAGGCGCGGGTCGTCGCGATCGCCGACAGCTTCGACGCGATCACGCATCAGCGGCGCTACAGTCACGCCCGCAGCTTGACCGAGGCGACGCGCGCCATCGCGGAGGGCCGAGGGACGCAGTTCGATCCCGAGCTGGTTGACGTTTTTCTGAGCCCGCCGGTGTTGTCGAGAATCGACAAAGCGATGCGCCGTGTGAACCTGCCGACAAAAAAGAACAGCGGTAATCGCAGGCGGGGGGGCGCTCAGTCGGCGCCGGACATCACTTTCCGGTGGCGGCCGCGAGAGCGCGGGCAGCGCTCTCGGGATCGGCTGCCATGAAGATCGCGTTGACCACAGCGACGCCAGCGGCCCCGTGAACCATGATTTGAAGCGCGCGGTCGGGCGTGATTCCGCCGACAGCCACCGCGGGCACGCTCACAGTCGCGGCCAGGCGCTCGAATCCGGCGACTCCTATCGCAGTGCCCGCGTCGTTCTTCGAGTTTGAAGCGAACACTGGGCCGATTCCGACGTAGTCTGCGTCCTTCGCGTTCGACAGTTCGGCGTCGTTTCCCAGCGACGCACCGATGATGAAGCCGGCCGGAGCGAACCTTCTCACCGCTGCAACGGGCAGGTCAGCCTCGCCCACGTGGACACCCGCCGCTCCCGCTGCAAGCGCGATGTCGGCTCGATCGTTCACGATCACCGGGACGGAGACCTTACTGATGATGGCTTTCGTGAGCTCCACGACCTCACGAGCCGACGCGTTCTTGAGTCTTACCTGAACGCTGGTGGCGCCGCCGCGCACCGCCGCCGCAACCCGATCCACGAGCGTCGCGCGGTGGTCAACTGCGTCATCGGTGATGGCCACCAGACGCAGGATCTTCGGGTCGATCGTCACCCTAGCGAGCTGATCGCGCGGAGCTGACGGTAGTCCGTGTTGTCTTCGATGTCGCTTTCTTCTTCGCCGACGTCGCGGCTTTCGTGGATTTCCTGACGATGGGCTTCTTCGCAACCACGGCTTTCGCAGTCGATCCGCTTGAAGTCTTCACCGGTGCCGCCGAAGCCAGGCGTCTGATTGGCGTCGGGATCGTCTTCGGCTTCGGGGTCGCACGAACCTGTCTTATCGCGCTTGTGTGCTCCTGCAGGGTCGTACGAAACTCGTGATGACCGTCCCGGCCCGCTACGAAGTAGAGGTACGGAACGCTGGCAGGATTCGCGGCGGCCGCGAGGCTAGCCACCCCGGGTGACGCGATCGGGCCGGGAGGCAGACCCTTGTGCGTGTAGGTGTTGTACGGCGATTCGGTCGTGAGATCCTTGTACAGAACCCGTCCCACATGGTGGCCGAGCGCATACTGTACAGTCGGATCCGCTTGCAGAAGCATCCCCTTCTGGAGTCGATTGTAGTACACGGCGGCGATGACTGGACGCTCTTCCGGCAGCCGCGCTTCTCTCTCGACGATCGATGCCATCGTCACGAGATCGTTGCGGTTGATCTTGAGGTCGGCGGTCCGCGTGTCCCACTCCGGCTTCCAGCGACGCTCGAAATCGTAGACCATCTCGCGCACCGCCTGGCGGGCAGTCGTGCCCACCGGAAAGGCGTAGGTGTCTGGAAACAGGTAGCCTTCCAGCGTCGGCTCTGGGATATCGAGCCTCGCGAGCAGCGATGTGTCACGCACCGCCGCCGTTACCGAATCCGCGGGGACTTTGAGCGTTCGGGCGAGGAGAGGTGTGATCTGCGCAATCGAGTAGCCTTCGGGGATCGTGATCGTATTGACCAATCCGTGCCCGCCGTTGAGCGCGCTGATGATGTCCTTCCACGGCGTGCCGTGCTTGATCAGGTAGGTGCCGGGCTTGATGTTGCGGTCGCCTCCAGTCGCGCGAGCGTAGAGGCGGAACACTTTCTTCCAGCCAACCAGGTTGGCCTTGGAAAGCGAATCCGCCGCGTTGGCGAAGCTCGCGCCGCGCGGGATGATGACGCGCGTCGATTGCCCGTGCGGTGTCGGCGCGCACGCGGCCAGCACGAAACACCCCGCGGCAAGGGCCGCGCGGAGCTCAGTCCGGGACATTGAGGGCGTTCTGCAGGAGAACCGTTGCGGCGAGGGAGTCGACATCACCCCTCCGGCCGCGCGTTGATTCCCCCAGCTCTTTCATGGTGCGCAAGGCTACCGCCGTGGTAAAGCGTTCATCTAAGAAACGAACAGGCATACCTGTACGTTTCGCGATTTCAGCGCCCAAAGCGCGGACTTCGGCGGTCCATTCGGTCTCGTTGCCCTCCCCATCGAGCGGGAGCCCCACTACGAAGCCTCTAGCCTCTAATTCCTGGGCTCGCGCGAGAATCTTTGTGATTGGGGGCCTTTTGCCCTCGCGCCGCGTAATGAATCCCGCGGGTGACGCGATCATGCCGAGCGGGTCGCTGATCGCGAGCCCGATCCGCTTCCGGCCGTAGTCAACCGCAAGAAAGCGAGCCAGCGCCGCGTTCAAAGCTGCTGCTAACCCTGCGCCATTTGCGTGAAGAACTCCTTGTTGTTCTTCGACTTCGCCATCTGGCGCAGAAGGAACTCTATGGCCTCCGCTTCGGGCATGTCGGCGAGGAATTGGCGGAGCAGCATGACGCGATTGATCTCCCCCTGCGAGAGAAGAAGCTCCTCTTTTCGCGTGCCCGATTTGAAGATGTCGATCGCGGGATAGATGCGCCGGTCAGCGATCTTGCGGTCCAGCACCAGCTCCATGTTGCCCGTCCCCTTGAACTCCTCGAAGATGACGTCGTCCATGCGCGATCCGGTTTCCGTGAGCGCCGTGGCGATGATCGTGAGGGAGCCGCCTTCGTCGATATTGCGCGCCGAGCCGAAGAAGCGCTTCGGCTTGTGCAGCGCGCTGGCATCGACGCCGCCGGAAAGAATCTTGCCCGACTGCGGCGCCACCGTGTTGTGTGCGCGCGCGAAACGGGTGAGAGAATCGAGCAGAATCACCACGTCCTTTCCGCTCTCCACCAGCCGCTTCGCCTTCTCGAGCACCATGTCCGAGACCTGAACGTGCCGCGCGGCTCCCTCGTCGAATGTCGAGCTCACCACTTCGGCGCGCGTGGTGCTCGCGATCATCTCCGTCACTTCCTCGGGGCGCTCGTCGATGAGCAGCACGATGATGGTGACTTCCGGGTGATTCTCCGCGATCGCATTCGCCATCTTGTGCAGCAGGATCGTTTTTCCCGCTCGCGGCGGAGACACGATGATTCCGCGCTGCCCCTTTCCGATGGGGGCCATGATGTCGACGACGCGCATGCTCAGATCGCCATCCTTCATCTCCAGGCGAAGGCGCTCGTCGGGGTAGCGGGGACGCAGATTGTCGAAAGGAACGCGGTCCTTCGCCTTCTCGGGATCTTCTCCGCTGACGCTTTCCACCTTGAGGAGCGCGAGGTATCGCTCCCATGGCTTTGGCGGACGAACCTGCCCTCGCACGTCGTCGCCGGTTCGCAGGCCGAAGCGCTTTATCTGCGACGGGGAGACGTAGATGTCGTCCGGACCGGGCAGATAGCTCCAGTCCTGACTCCGCAGAAAGCCGTAACCTTCGGGCAGAATTTCCAGGACGCCATCGCCGTGAAGAACGATGTCGGTGTCGAGAAGATTCTGCTCGATTTGAAAGATGAGATCCTGCTTCCGGAGACCTGCAGAACCGTCGATCTTGAGACCGTCGGCCATCTCCTGGAGCTCGCTCACGGATTTTCGCTTTAGCTCGGCGATATCCACGCTATGGGGAGAAAATGAAGGGGAGGTACAAAGCGGCCGAGCCCGATCGAGCTCAGAGGGTGCGGGGGATTTCGTGCGGTGAAGAAGGGGGAGGGAAGGGGTAGGCGTCGCGTCGCCCGATTGTCCCGAAGGTAACGGAGCCCAAAAAAAGGGTCAAGTCAAAAACTGATGTACCGGAACGGGTGCCTCTTCGCATCCTTGACGAGCGAATCGAGCAGCGCGCGATTCCGAATGAGCGCGCGACCCAGCGCGCTGTCCGAACGCGACCGGACGATCGATCCCAGCGGATCGAACATCTTCGCGCTTACCGAGTCCATTTCCGACATCAATCCTGTAACCTGGGTAATGAGCGTGGTGTCGCGCTTGAAGCGACCCAGGCTGCCCTTACCGGACGACACCAGCGCGCGAACCGAGTCAGCGCCGGCCATCGCGCGGGTCGCCCGGCCCATCAGGTCGGTGCGCATCGCGAGCCCGATGGTTCCGTTTCCGCTCATCGCCTTGTTCGAGATTCGCGACATCCGCGCGGTCACCTCAGGCATGTGCGGAAGTCCATGCGCGTTGAAGGCGCCTACAGTGCCGCTCGTGCTGCCGCGCTTGGTGTTGAGCTCCTGAACCTGCGCGATGAGGGCCGCTACTTCGGGTCTGATCGAGCCCACATCAGATGCAAGATTCGAGATTGCGGAGCTGACACGCACACGTACGGTGTCGCCATCGTGAAGCGCCGGAGAGAGCGCGGTTCCCGCTGAGATGTAGACGATGACCGCCCCAATCAGGCTGCCGCCGGGGCGTATCTGGGCGTAGGAGTCCCGCCTGACATTGGGCAGCGCGTCCTTGAGGAGCTGCGTAGTGATGAGGACGCGTTCAAGGGTGTCCGTCGAGCTCGGTCGAAAGGAGACGTCCGTGACGAGTCCCTCCTTCATTCCTCCCAGCCACACTTCCGTTCCCGCGAGGACGCCGGTGGCGTCGTCAGCGACGACGTAGAGCGTTACTTTTTTGCCGTGAAGTGCACCGACGCGCGCAAACAAGAATGTGAGAACTACCACACCCCCGATCACCGCTGCCGAGACGATTCCGGTTGTGAGCTCTCTCCAGTGAAGTTGGCGCGCCATTGAGCGTGAATATAAACACGCGGATATACGACTGCTTATCTTATCTCGTGCTGATGACGCCACGAAACCGCACTACATGCTCATAGGGGTTCCGCGCGAGATCGCGCGAGGCGAGCATCGCGTCGCCCTGGTGCCGGATGTCGTTCCGCAGCTTACGAGGGCGGGTCACCGCGTCCTCGTCGAGCGCGGCGCCGGCCAGAGGGCCGGCTTCACCGACGAAGCCTATCGCGCCGCGGGCTGCGATCTCGCGGATACTTCGGCCGAGATTTATTCCACCGCCGAAATGATTCTCAAAGTGCAGCGCCCCGGCCGCGATGAATCGACCGGCCAGGCCGAGCTCGATCTTTTCAAGGATGGAATGGTGCTGATCGGACTGCTGCAGCCATCGGGAGAACCGTCACTCTTCGAGCAGCTAGCCGAGCGAAACATCATTGCGTGCAGTATGGAGCTGGTGCCGCGCACGACGCGGGCGCAGATGATGGATGCGCTCTCATCGCAGAGCACGGTTGCCGGCTACAAAGCCGTTCTCATTGCGGCGAATGCCCTGCAGAAGTTTTTCCCGATGCTGATGACCGCTGCCGGTACGGTGCGTCCGGCGCGCGTCCTCGTGATCGGAGCAGGTGTCGCCGGACTTCAGGCGATTGCCACCGCGCGGCGCATTGGCGCGGTGGTCGAAGCCTTCGATACGCGACCCGTCGTGAAGGAACAGGTGCAGAGCCTGGGGGCAACGTTCGTCGAGCTGGACGTGCACGCCGAGAACGCGCAAGATGCCGGCGGCTACGCGCGGGAATTGAGCAAGGAGCACATCAAGCGTGAGAAGGAGCTCATTCACAAGCACGCGCTCCAGGCCGACGTGATCATCACCACGGCGCTCATCCCCGGCAGGCCGGCGCCAATGCTCATCGAGGAGACAACGGTCAAAGCGATGCGCCCGGGCTCCGTCATCGTTGACCTGGCCGGCGAGCAGGGGGGCAACTGCGCTCTCACCGTCCCGGGGGAAACCACTGTGCAGCATGACGTCACCATCATCGCGCCTCTCCATATCTCGAGCGATCTTGCCTTTCACGCCAGCCAGATGTACTCGAAGAACGTCGCTGCCCTCGTGGCCCTGCTCGCGCCTCTCGGCGAGCTGAAGCTCAATTTCGCCGACGATATCATCGATGCGGTGACAATCACTGCCGCAGGCGAGGTTCGTCACGCGCCTACGCGGCAGCGCCTCGGCTTGACCAAGCCGGGAATCACTATCGCGGAGTCCGCCACGTGAGCCAGGAGCTGATACTCGGCATCTACGTTTTTATCATGGCGATCTTCGTCGGCTTCGAGGTAATCAGCCGCGTGCCGTCGGTGCTCCACACGCCATTGATGTCGGGAACGAATGCCATTCATGGAATCGTCGTGCTCGGCGCGATGCTCATCGCGGGCTCGGCCGATACGCCGCTTCTTCACGCGATCGGCTTTATCGCCGTCGTTTTCGGCGCGGCAAACGTGTTCGGCGGGTTCGTCGTGACGGATCGGATGCTCGAGATGTTCAAGAAGCGCGAGCCCGCGCAGAGGGAGAAGACGGATGCTTGATTTCCGCGCCTCGGTGATAGCTGTCAGCTACATCGTCTCTGCGGTTCTCTTCATCTTCGGCCTCAAGCGATTGAGCTCGCCGGCGACGGCTCGATCCGGGAATCGCGTTGCCGCGGTCGGAATGGCACTCGCCCTCGCCGCCACGCTTCTCGATGCGCAGATCGTGTCGTTCTGGACAATCGCGCTTGGTACGCTCATCGGCGCGGTGATGGGCATCTACTTCGCCAGAACCGTTCAGATGACGGCGATGCCGCAGATGGTGGCTTTGTTCAACGGAATGGGCGGAGCGACTGCGGCGCTAGTGTCGGTGGCGGAGTTCATCCGTCTCACGCGCGCGGGCGAAGCTATCGGAGTCGGTGAGGGGACGTCGATCGTGCTTGGCACCGCCATCGGCGCGATCTCCTTCACCGGAAGCATTATCGCCTTCGGGAAGCTGCAGGAGATTCTTCCTGGCAAACCCCTTCAGTTCCCGCTGCAGCGCCTGATCAACGCGCTCATTCTCATCGCGGTTCTGTCGCTTGGAGTCGTCGTCGTCGTCGCTGACGGGACCGCGCAGTCGCTCTGGGGTCTGTTCGTTGCCGCGCTGATATTGGGCGCGATGTTCGTGCTGCCGATCGGTGGCGGCGACATGCCCGTCGTCATATCGATACTGAATTCGCTGACGGGCCTGGCGGCAGCGCTCACCGGTTTTGTGCTCCACAATCAGATGCTGGTGGTCGCCGGAGTTCTCGTCGGCGCATCCGGCACGCTGCTAACGCTCCTGATGAGCACGGCGATGAACCGTTCTGTGGCCAACGTTCTGTTTGGCGCTTTTGGCGCGGCGAGCAATGATGCAGCTGCCGCGTCCACAGCGGTGGGGCGCACGGTTAGGCAGACGACTCCGGAGGATACGGCGATCGCACTGGCGTACGCGCGCAGCGTCGTGATCGTTCCGGGATATGGACTCGCGGTCGCGGAAGCGCAGCACACCGTGAGGGAGCTGGCTACAGACCTGGAAAAGCGCGGGGTGAGCGTGAAATACGCAATCCATCCAGTCGCCGGCCGCATGCCGGGACACATGAACGTTCTCCTCGCCGAGGCCAACGTGCCCTACGACCAATTGCTGGAGATGGATCAGGTCAACGGCGAATTCCCGCAAACCGACGTGGTGCTCGTCGTCGGCGCCAACGACGTCGTCAATCCTGCCGCGCGCGACGATCCGTCGAGTCCGATCTACGGGATGCCCATCCTCGACGTCGACCGCGCGCGCAACATCATCGTGTTGAAACGGAGCATGGGCCACGGCTTCGCGGGCATCGACAACGCCCTCTTTTACCACGACAA
>DASXYR010000006.1:0-7363 GCA_036502385.1 Gemmatimonadaceae bacterium | reverse complement strand
TCCGCTGTTGGAGTGCCGGTGCTCACGCCAATGCTGGACATCGCGAATGCCCGCGTCACGTTCACATCCGGCGCCGTCGCGAACATCACGTCGAGCCGCATCTCGCGCGAACGTAAGCGAAAGATTCGCATCTTCCAGCAGAGCGGGTACCTCTCGCTCGATCTTGCGGCGGGAACGGGAGAATTCTTTCGCCTCAAGTCTGACATTGACCCATCGGCGATTCGTGCGGCGCCAGCCGACATTACGGCGTTCGTTGATCGAATCAAGCTCGAGGCGCCAGCGGGTGAGCCGCTGAAGCTCGAGCTCGAGAGCTTCGTCGCCGCGCTCAAGGGCGAAAGTCCGGTGGTTGTTACCGGCGAAGAGGGAAGGCTTGCCCTAGGTGTCGCGCTTCAGATCGTGAAGGAGATTGAGCTTACTCTCCCTTCGCTGGTCGGGCACGTACACCACCATGCGTAAGGTTCTTTTCGTTGTCGGCGAGGCATCGGGAGACCTACACGCCGCGGGCGTGGCGGCGGCGCTCCAGCGAATCAGACCCGAGCTCGAGCTCGTAGCTGTCGGCGGCGCGCGGCTCGCGGAGCAGGGCGTCGAGCTGGTTTATCGCGACAGCCAGCTTGGAGTGATGGGCTTTCTCGAAATCCTGAAGCACGTGCCGCGTCATTTTCTGTTATTGCGCCAGCTTCGGGGGATGATGGAGCGCGCGGAGGTCGGCCTCCTCGTCGTTGTCGACTATCCGGGCTTCAACATGAAGGTCGCCGCAATCGCGAAGAGTCTGGACGTCCCCGTTCTCTATTACGTCACTCCGCAGGTCTGGGCATGGGGTGCGGGCCGGATACCGAAGCTGGCGCAGCTGATAACGAAGGCCGCGGTCATCCTTCCATTCGAGGAGCCGCTGCTGCGCGGATTCGGAATCGACGCGACGTTCGTCGGCCATCCGATGTTGGATCGAACCGCCAACATGCCGACGCAGCAGGAGGCGAGGGAGACGTTGGGTCTCGCGTCGGATGGTCCCGTGCTCGCACTCTTTCCCGGCAGCCGCCAGCAGGAAATCGATCGACACATTGACGATTTCGTCGCGACAGCGAAGGAGCTTCAGGGGCGAGTCCCGGGACTTCAAGTCGTCGTCAGCGTCGCGTCCACCGTGGCGCTCGACTCCGAACGGTGCCCATTTCAGCTCGTGCATTCAGCCTCGCTGAGCGTTTTACGCGCGGCCGACGCCGCGATCTGTAAGAGCGGGACTACCACACTCGAAGCCGCCATCGCGGACTGTCCGCTGGTTGTCGCTTATCGGACTGGACGAATTTCGTACACGCTGGCCAGGCGCTGGGTAAAGATTCCGCACATCGGATTGGTAAATGTGGTTGCGGGCCGCGAAGTCGCCCGCGAGTTCATCCAGGATGACATTGTCCCCCGCGTCATCGCAGACGAGATGATCGATCTGCTCGAACCGGGAAGTCCGCGGCGCGCTGCGGTCTTGGCTGGCCTGGCGGATGTTCGCAGCAAGCTCGGCACTCCGGGTGCGGCCGAACGCGTCGCACGAATGGCAGGCGAGCTTATCGGCACGGGAGGATGATGGACGATCCGGAAATTCTCCCCTGGAGCGCCCGCGCAGCGCTATTGTTGGGGCGAGGATTTCTGCAGCTTCTTGGGCATTCCTGGCGCATGCGGGTCGTGAATGGGCAGCGCGTTGAAATGCTGCGCAAGAGCGGAAACGGGTTCATCTTTGCGATCTGGCACGGCCACCTGCTGCCTGGGCTCTGGCATCACCGGGAGGAGGGGGTGACGGTTCTCATCAGCGAACATCGCGATGGCGAGATCGTCGCACGCGCGGCCGAATCCCTCGGCTACGGACTGATTCGCGGATCGACCACGCGCGGTGGCGGCCGCGCATTGATCTCACTGGTGCGCGAGCTGCGCGCCGGTCACGAGATCGCGATAACGCCGGATGGCCCCCGCGGGCCGGCCGGAAAGTTCGCGCCTGGGGCATTGGTCGCGGCCCAAAGATCAGATGCCTTCATTCTTCCGGTCGCTGTCTCTGCCAGCCGCTCGTGGCGCTTGAAGAGCTGGGATCGGTTCATGATCCCCAAGCCATTCGCCCGCGTGACCATCGCCTACGGCGTCCCGACAAAAGTAGAGGCGACTGATTCGCGTGCCGCGGCGGACGAGGCTCCGCGCTTCGAGACGTTGATGACCGATACTCTCGGCCTGACCGGTGGCTGACGTTCGCGGAATAATAGAAACCGTGTGGCGCGGTCGCGGAAAGCGCGCTCGCGCGGCGCGGACGTTTCTTTCTCCGTTTGAGCTTGGCTATCGCGGAGTCGTCGCGACGCGGGGTTGGCTGTACGACAAGGGCCTGTTCCGATCGGAAGATTTCTCGGCGCCCGTGCTGAGCGTGGGCAACCTCTCCGTCGGCGGCACTGGAAAGACGCCTGTGTCGGCTTGGATAGCGAGCCGCCTCGCGGAGAAGGGCGCAAAACCGGGGATAGTTCTACGTGGTTACGGCGGCGATGAAACTCTGGTGCACGAACGCCTGAATCCGGGGATGCCTGTCATTGAAGCGGCGGACCGCGCGCGAGGCATTCGGGAAGCGATTGCTCAGGGCGTCGATGTGGTCATCCTCGACGATGCGTTTCAACATCGACGCGCCGCAAGGGATGCGGATGTAGTGCTCATCGATGCCGACTCGTGGTCTGGATCGACGCGACTTCTTCCTGCAGGTCCGTGGCGAGAGCCGCTTCGCTCCGCGCGTCGCGCAACTCTCGTGATGGTCACACGCAAGACGGCGAGCGCATCCGCGGTAGCCGATGCGCGCCGGGCCGTTGCCGCTGCCGCGCCCCAGGTTCCAATAGCGGTCGTCCATCTCGCGCCAGCGGAGCTCCACAGCACGTCGACTGGTCAAACACTTCCGCTTCACGCGCTCCGCGGCGCCGAGCTGATGGCGATCGCCGCGGTGGCTCGACCCGATTCTTTTTTCAGGCAGCTCACGGATCTCGGTGCCGTCGTCCACCCGCACAGTTTTCCGGATCACCACCAGTTCACAGGTCGCGAAGCGCGCGAGCTCGAGGCTCGGTCTGGCACCGCTGATTTTGTCGTCTGTACTCTCAAGGATGCAGTGAAACTGGAGTCGCTGTGGCCTGCCGAAGCTGGGTCATTATGGTATGTTTCACAGCGTTTGAGAGTCGAGGAAGGTCAGCCCCACGTCGACCGGATGCTCGACAATCTTCTCTCGGCCACGCGCTGAACCCAACCCAACCGAAACGACGATAAACAGCTCAAATCATGGCTACCGACTATAAAGTCCCCACTCACAAACTCGTTCGCCCCGACAAGGACCGCTTTCTAGACGAGGAAAATCCATTCGAGGCCATGATGTCGAGGTTCGACAAGGCAGCGGAGCTGCTAGACCTCGAGCCGGGGATGTACAAGGTGCTGCGTCAGGCGGAAAAGCAGGTCATCATCTCGATTCCGGTGATGTTGGACAACGGAGAAGTGGAGGTCTACGAGGGATACCGCGTTCTGTACAACACCTCGCGCGGTCCGGCCAAGGGCGGAATCAGATTCGACATGCAGGTCACCCTCGAGGAAGTCAAAGCCCTCGCCGCGTGGATGACGTGGAAGTGCGCAGTGGTGAACATCCCATTCGGTGGATCGAAGGGTGGTGTGAGATGCGACCCACTCGCGATGAGCGCCGGCGAGCTCGAGAAGCTCACCCGCCGCTACACGTCGGGAATCATCAACCTTCTGGGTCCGGATTCCGACGTCCCCGCTCCGGACGTGAACACCAATGAGCGAGTGATGGCGTGGGTGATGGACACCTACTCGATGCACGTCGGTCATACAACGACGGCCGTCGTCACCGGCAAGCCCGTGGAGCTCGGCGGATCGCTGGGCCGACGCGAAGCGACGGGCCGCGGTTGCATGATCGTCACGAAGGAAGCGCTGAAGCACCTGGGAATGCCGGTGAAAGGTACGACCGTGGCGGTTCAGGGATTTGGAAACGTCGGCTCCGTCGCGGCGCAGCTCCTCTCGCGTGAAGGCTGCAAGATCGTCGCGATTGGCGACCGCTCCGTCGCGCTGCACAACCCGAAGGGAATCGACATCGAGGACGCGATCGCGTACGTAAAGAAGCACCGGTCGCTCGAGGGATACGATAAGGCCGACGTCGTTTCCGGCGGCGATCTCCTGACACTGGACGTCGACGTTCTGCTTCCCGCCGCGATGGAAAACGTCATCACGACCAAGAACGCAAAGGACATCAAGGCGCGCATCATCTGTGAGGGAGCGAACGGGCCCACTACGGCGGCGGCTGATTCGATACTGGACGAGAATGGGATATTCGTCATTCCGGACATTCTCGCGAACGCCGGCGGCGTCACCGTCTCGTACTTCGAGTGGGTACAGGATCGCGGCGGATACTTCTGGACCGAGGATCTCGTCAACGACCGCCTGGAGACGATCATGAAGCACAGCTTCCAGAGCGTCCTCGACCTCTCCCGCCAGCGCCGTGTGAACATGCGCACGGCGACCTATATGCTCTCCATAAGCAGAGTGGCCAGCGTTCACAGGCTCCGCGGCATCTACGCGTAGATGCGACTGGTCGTCGCTGTAGTGGGCAAGGCGCGCAACCCCGCCCTGGGCGAAGCGATTCGGGATTACGAGACTCGAGCGGCGCGGTACTGGCCGCTCGACGTTCATGAGGTGCGTGAAGAGCGTGCGACAGGCAATTCCGTGGAGAAGGTGAAAGAGCGGGAAGGGGCCCGGCTCGCGGAGCGGATCCCCGAGAGCGCCCAGACGGTCGCTTGCGAGCACGGCGGGCGCACCTTCGACTCATCGCAGTTCGCCGATTTTCTGCGACGCGCGAGAGAGGATGACCGAGACCTGGCATTTCTGATCGGTGGTGCGTTCGGCCTCAACGCTGCTGTCTCAGCCCGCGCGACGCTCAAGCTCTCGCTCGCGCCGTGGACGCTCCCCCATGAGATCGCCCGCCTCGTGCTGGCCGAACAGATCTACCGCGCGGGCACGATCGTTCGCGGCGAGCCGTATCACAAGTGACGCCCATCGACACCCGACGCGCGATGATGCAGCGCTACGGGTCGGGAGAGGCAGATTGGTTCGAGGAGTGGTTCGGCGAAGACTACCTTCGGATCTACCAGCACCGCGACGAGACGGAGGCGGAACGCGTCGTCGAGCTGATTGAGCGATTTGTCGCGGGACGTGAAATACGCGCAGTACTGGATCTGGGCTGCGGAGCGGGCCGTCACTCGAGACATCTTTGCGAGCGCTGGTGGACAGTCGGGCTCGACCTATCTCCGGCACTGCTGAAGATCGCCAACCGCGAGATGCCGGATGCGCCGTACGTAAGGGCCGATATGCGAGAGCTGCCATTCGGTGTTGACAGCTTCGATCGTGTCGTAAACCTGTTCACAAGCTTCGGGTATTTCGAGGACGATCGCGAGAACCAGCGAGTCCTCCTCTGCGTTCACGATTCGCTCAGGCCGGGGGGAATCATCGTGATCGACTTCCTGAATGCGTCCGAGGTGCGGACGCACCTCGTTCCCTACGACGAGCGCGTGGAGAACGGTATTACGATCGAGCAGACCCGAGTCATCAGCGCCGATGATCGATTTGTCGAGAAGCGCATCCGGCTAAGAGAGCGCGGCAAGGAGTACATCGAACGCGTACGACTGCTCACGGCCGGGGATCTGGAGCGAATGCTGGAAACGGCGGGGTTTTCCGTCGAAGCACGCGTAGGGGACTACGGAGGTGGCCAGTGGGCAGACGCCTCGCCACGTACGATTCTTTTTGCGAGCCGCCGGTGACTGTTCCTCGAGTAATAACCCAACCGCTTGCCGGAAATCCGCTTGCCGCCGCTTTCATCGCCGGCCACGCCCCCGCCGGCTGGTACGAGTCGCTCCCAACTGACGGAAAGTCCTGGCGCGCCCGACTCGAAGCTGTGCGATCCGAGCTTTCCGCTGATTGGCTCGATCGATTGTCGCCGGCCTTCGAAGCCACCGGAAACGCAAAGGAGCGGCTCGACAGCGTCGCCCGAGGAAAGGGAGTCCTCGTCACGACCGGACAGCAGCCAGGGCTGTTTGGAGGACCGATCTACACGCTGTCGAAGGCGCTGAGTGCGCTTGCGCTTGCCGATTCGTTGCAGGAGGTCACAGGCGTCCCGGTCGCTCCCGTGTTCTGGGCCGCGACCGATGACACGGACTTCAAGGAAGCGAGCAGCACGGTGATCGCTGTTCTCGGCGGCGCACAACTCCTGCGGATCGATCACACTGAGCCGCTTGGGCGACCGATGGCATCCATGCCACTCGGGGACGTCTCCGCACAGCTCGATGCGGTCGTACGCGCCGTGGGTTCGGCGGTTGACACGACTCCGATCGAGCTTCTCGAGCGATATTACAAATCGGGAGAGACCATCGGCTCGGCATACGTTTCGCTCGTGCGCTCACTCTTCGCTCCGCTTGGTATCGCGGTCATAGATGCGTCGCATGCGGCAACGCGGGCCGCCGCGAAGCCGCTGCTAGCACGGGCGCTCGAGAAAGCGGGCGACATCGCGGAAGCCATCAAAGCGCGCAACAGTGAGATATCGGCGGCGGGCTTCACTCCTCAGGTACAGGACGTGCCCGGCCTGTCTCTCGTGTTCGGCTCAGCGTCCGGAGGACGGAAGCGGATTCCGATCAAGGCCGCGTCGAAGCAAATGAGCTCTGACGACCTCGGCCCCAACGTGCTTCTTCGGCCAATCGTCGAGCGCAGTATCCTGCCAACGGCTGCCTACATCGGCGGTCCCGCAGAAATCGCGTATTTCGCTCAGATCGGCCCGATTGCCCGCGTGTTGGGCACGTCGTGGCCCGCGATAGTTCCGCGCTGGTCGGCCACGATCATGGAGCCCCAGATCGAGCAAATACTTAAAACGCTTCACTTGTCGCCGGAAGATCTTCGCGAGCCGCACGATGCCGAGGCACGTCTGGCGCGCGCGCGCCTGCCGAAGAAGGTGCTCGATGAGCTTGATGCAACGCGGGCGGCCATCGAGCAGCGGCTGACGACTCTAAGCCAGGTCGTTGCCAGTGAGCGCGCGCCCATTGGCAGCGCCGTCGCGGAAGGACTTCGCGCCAATCTGCTGCGACGGCTCGACCGGTTCGAGAGGCGCTTGATCGCTGCCGCCAAACGGGAGAACTCCGAGGTGATGCACGAGGTCGCCACGGCTCGAGGGTCTCTCTATCCGCTCGGCAAACCGCAGGAGCGAACACTCAACTTCATCGCCTTTCTTGCGCGCTACGGACCACCGTTGCGAGAAGCGATGATGCGGGAAGCACTCGAACACGCGAGGCAACTGGTGCAGGCTTCGCGGGAAAAGGAG
>DASXYR010000005.1:0-1579 GCA_036502385.1 Gemmatimonadaceae bacterium | reverse complement strand
CCGAGCGCGGCTGAGAACTGGCGTCGACCGGCAATACATCCGCGAAAAGATACCGATCGAACCATGTCGGAAACGCGCGGGCCAGATCGCGCTTTCCAGAAAGCTCGAGCCCCAGCCGTTTCGCTTCGATGAAGCTGACGTCCCCCCGCCACCACGCAACTAGAACTGGTAGCTTTGCGCGCACGAGCAATGGCTCGGGGAACCCGGGGTTCACCAGACAAAAAGATATTTCGGATGCTTTGAGCAGCAGAAAGCGGGGCTTCATACCGTCGATCTCGAACCGAACGACGATCGGTCGAGCGGGGAGCGCATCGCTCCGCACGCGCCGCTGCATATCGACGAACAGCGGCTCCGCGTCGAGATTTTCCTTCTCGGACTGACGCGGCAGGAAGCGCTGACCCCATGTGCCCAAGGCCATGACGACGGAGCTGATCTCCTTCCCGGACGCCGTGAGTTCATATTCCGGCCCCGAGTTTCCATCGTGGCGCTCGACTGCGCCGATAGCGATCAGTTCCTGGAGCCTCTCCGACAACATGGTTTTGGAGATGCGAGGAATGCCTCGGCGAATGTCGTTGAAGCGTCGGCTCCCGCAGAGCAGTTCCCGCACCACAAGCAGCGTCCAGCGTCCACCCAAGACTTCATGGGCGCGCGCGATCGAGCAAAACTGTCCATAACCGGCCATCGCGGCAGACTACCAGGTATGGCCGAGTTGCACAGGTCCGGAATCCGTACCCCCGCGCCGCAATCGCACCTGTCAAGATGCGAGAGCGTGGCAAGTTCAGAAGGGTGCAAGCATGGCCCAGGTGCCCACCCTCCGATTGAATCCGGCTAATGGCACAGTCCATGGCCGGTTCTTATGAGAGCCGAACGGAACGACCTAAAGCGATAGGACCGTCAATGACCGCGGCCCAGGCCACGATTCTAGACACCATCGGCAACACGTCTCTGTTGCCGCTGCGCCATGTCGTCCCCGCCAACGGAGCTCGCATCCTGCTGAAGCTCGAAAGCGAGAATCCGACCGGCAGCATGAAGGATCGCATGGCGCTGGCGATGATCGAGGCGCCCGAGGCCGATGGACGATTGCAGCCTGGCGGCGCGGTCGTCGAATATACCGGCGGCAGCACGGGAGTCTCCCTCGCGTTGGTATGCGCGGTGAGGGTGCAACCGTACCATTGACCGCCGCCACGCTGAGACTGAGGAAGCCGAAGCGATAGGCATTCCCACGCTGGCCGCAGCAACGCGGAAGACGCGTCGTAGCATCCTGTTCTCCCGCACGAAGCGACGGAGCGGAACGACGGTGGACTCAGGCGACAGGCGTCGCCGCATCGTTTGCCGCGATCACACCTGTTCGTCGCGATAGCGGCTTCCGAGACGACCGAGCGGCTCGGTCTCGCGTGGCGACGCCACACCGGGGCGGCGTTCAACGAGCAAGGTCAGAATTCCATACCCCACGGACAACGCCGGTCAATCCATACTGCTCTCGCAACTTCACTCATGGTTATGGAGGAACGCACCGTGTCGGCTCATCTTCTCATTCTCTATCCTATCCCCAAAGACGCCGTGGCGTTTGAGCGCGCCT
>DASXYR010000004.1:0-2298 GCA_036502385.1 Gemmatimonadaceae bacterium | reverse complement strand
TCCCTTGCGGCTCATGAATTCGCTCGACGCGTAGTAGAGAACTTCGTCGGAGTCTACGTTGCTGTGATTGTACGGCGCCGGCACAGCCTCGGGGTGGAAATCGTACGGCCGAGGGCAGAACGAGCAGACGACAAATCCATCGCCCTGGAATGTCTGGTGTACCGGAGGCGGCTGGTGCACGCGTCCAACGATAGGCTCGAAGTCGTTGATGTTGAACGCCCACGGATAGAAATAGCCGTCCCATCCGATGACATCGAGTGGATGGTGGTCGAGCACGATTTCGTTGATCCCGTCGTACTGCTTCACGAGAATCGGGAAGTCGCCCATCTCGTCGATCGGCTCGACGAATGTCGGGCGACGGATGTCGCGCTCCGAGTACGGCGCGCCCTCGATGAGCTGGCCGAATTCGTTGCGATAGCGCTTCGGCCAGCGCACGTGTCCGCGGCTCTCGAAGATCACGAGCTTGGGCTTGTCTTTCGCTTTCAGATCGAACTTGAATCGCTGGAGGATGCCGCGGTGGACGACGAGGTAGTCACCCTCGCCGAAAGGGAGCACTCCATACGTACTCTCGAGCGTTCCGCTCCCCTTCGCGACGTATATGAGCTCGTCGGCCTGAGCATTCCTGTAAAAGTGCGTGTCATTCTTGTCGGGCTCGACGTACAGCATGGCGATGTCCTGATTGAACAGGAGCGGAATTCTATCGAGGGTCGCGCTGCCGCCTTTTTTTGCCTGCGCAGTCTTGAAGTGACGGTGATGCAGCGTCTGGTCCGGATCTGCCTCGAGCTTCATCTCACGCAAGCGACGCACCGACTTCACCGTAGTTGGCGGATGGATGTGATATATCAACGCCGATGTGCCGGTGAATCCCTCGTGGCCTACGAGCTCCTCCGCGTATATGCCGCCATCGGGCTTTCTAAAAGCGATGTGTCGCTTGCGCGGAATCTTGCCGAGCGTGTGATATATGGGCATCGACTAGAGATTTCCCCGCAGGTCCTGTTCGCGCTCGAGCGCTTCGAACAGCGCCTTGAAGTTTCCGGCGCCGAAGCTCTTCGCGCCCTTCCGTTGAATGATCTCGTAGAAGAGCGTCGGCCGATCTTCCATGGGCTTCGAGAAGATCTGGAGCAGGTAGCCTTCCTCGTCCCGGTCCACGAGGATCCCGAGGTCGCGGAGCGGGGCCAGGTCTTCATCGATCTTGCCGACGCGCTCGATCACCGTGTCGTAGTAGGTGCCCGGGACGCGGAGAAATTCGACGCCGTTATCGCGAAGCTTGGTCACGGTGTCGATGATGTTGTCTGTCGCGATCGCGATGTGCTGGCAGCCCGGTCCCTGATAGAACTCCAGGTACTCGTCGATCTGGGATTTCTTCTTGCCTTGCGCCGGCTCATTGAGCGGAAACTTGATGCGGCCGTTTCCGTTGGCGACAACCTTGGACATCAGGGCCGAATATTCGGTTGAGATCATCTTGTCGTCGAACGAGATCAGCTGACTGAAGCCCATGACGTCGGCGTAGTACTTGACCCACTTGTTCATGGCGCCGAGCTCGACGTTCCCGACGCAGTGGTCGATGTACTTGAGCCCGACCCCATCTGCATCACCCTTTCCGGCGTAGGGCACGAACCCCGGCATGAAGATGCCCTTGAAGTTCTTTCTCTCCACGAGGCTGTGGATCGTCTCGCCGTAGGTGCGGATACCCGCGATGACGACTTCACCATGCTCGTCGACGAGCGACTTTGGCTCGTACGCCGACTTGGCTCCCCGCTCGATCGCGAGGCCGTACGCCTTTCTCGCGTCATCGACCCAGAGGGCGATGTCCTTCACGCCATCGCCGTGTTTGTGGACGTGGGTCGCGACGTCGCTGTCCGGTCGGAGCGCGGTGGTGAGAACCAGTCTGACCTTGTCCTGCTGTAGCACGTAACTGGCGCGATCGCGCGTGCCCGTCTCAGGTCCGCGATAGGCGAGGATCTTGTAACCAAAAACATTGCGGTAGAACTGCGCGGCCTGCTTCGCGTTTCCGACGTAGAACTCTACGAAGTCGGTGCCGTTAATTGGAAAAGTGTCGGTGACCTGTTCGGGTGCCGTAAGTGTCGCAGTGCCCATGACTTCTCCGGAATCTGCTCGTGAAATTACAACCGATGTTTACACGCGCGCGGCAACTCCGTTCCTGGGGCGAATCGCTGCCGGTCCTGCTCTAAAATTAGCAAATACGACGCCGTGACGGGGGAAGCGGGAGGCGGGAGGCGGGAAGCGGGAAGCGGGAGGCGGGAAGCGGGAAGCGGGAGGCGGGAGGCGGGAAGCGGG
>DASXYR010000003.1:0-15660 GCA_036502385.1 Gemmatimonadaceae bacterium | reverse complement strand
CGAAGCGGGCTGCACTTTAACGAAACATCCGGAGGCGCTGCGCGAAGTGTTCTCGTTCCACGTCTCGTACTACCAGTTCGAGGACAACGAGGGGCAGGAAGTAAAGAATTCCTACGAGTACAGCCCGCAGAACACGCGTGGATTCAAGGCGCTCAAGATCTGGCTCGGGTTCCAGCAGGTTGGGGCGAGCGGTTACCGGAAGATGATCGGCGACGACGTAGCGCTCGCGCGCCGGATGCACGACGCGGTCGGCAAGCAGAAGCTGCTGGAGCAAGGGACGATCGCGCTCAGCATCTGCACGTTCAGGTATGTGCCGGAGGATCTGAGATCGCGCGGGGCCGACAAGGCGGTGACGGACTACGTCAACGAGCTCAACGCGCGCATCGTCACCGCCATGAGACTGAGCGGGAAGGCGTTCGTCTCGAACGCGCACATCGGGGACAAGTATCTCATGCGCGCGTGCATCGTGAATTTCCGGACAACCGTAGCCGATGCGGAGCTGGTTCCGAAATTGGCCGTCGAGCTCGGACGCGAGCTGGATAAAAAGTTCAGGCCCAAAAAGCTCTGACGGCGAGCTTGCCCATAGCACATAGCTCTCAGCCTTAACTCAGAACTACCTGGTAAGAGTAGTAGATGCGTGTTGTGGGTTCCGTGTCTGCCCCCCGGAACCCACAACGCGTATCTATCACCCTTACCAGGTAGTTCTGAGTTTGCAGTTCATTCCGCCCAGGAGAGCAGGAACTTCTCAACGAGGACTAGCTGGCCATTCTGGGGATCGCGCCGCAGCAGCCACGCGTATTGTCTCCACTCCTGGCCGCCGGGGCCCACTGAATTCTCGGCCACCAGGACCGTCCACAGCTCGGCGCTCGAATCGGGGGGCGGTGACTCTGTCCGGAGCTTGTCGATGACCGCGGCGGTGCCTCGATATGGAATCCCCACTGTGATGTAGCGCCGCCAATCACGGGGACAGGCCGCGAAAGACAGCTCCGTCGATCCGTGTGATCGCGATCCGCCGCAGCCGGGATACGCGAACGGGCCGCCTTCCTCGACGTGCAGATCTTTGAGGATCGCCTTTCGCTGATCGGCGATCCGCGCCACGCCCGCGTCGGAGAGCGAATCGGAGGCTTTGTCGAGGTCGAATCCGGTCTGCCGAGTGGAGCTGGCGGTCAGCTCGTCGTTGTCGGTCACAGGGCGGGAATCGACGCGCATCACGCGCAACGAAGCCGCTGAGTCGGCGGGATCGGGCGACAGCTCGCTCCGAATCACGCTCTCGAACACCTCCGCGTCGGCGGCCAGGACCGCCCGCTCGGCGCTCGAGGGCCTGCCGCAGCTCTGACCGATCGCGAGCACGACCAGCACGAAGATTCGCCCGCGCAAAGATCGAGTCGATTCCGGTTCGATAACTTTCACGGACAGCTTGTCTGCAGATTCGAGACCCATTCACCATTTCCCTTCGCGCGTGATCAAGGACGGCTCCCGCACCTCGCATTACGATTTCGATCTGCCCGCAGAGCGCATCGCCCAGCAACCGACCGAGCGCCGGGGCGAGAGTCGGCTGTTGGTCGTCAACCGGTCGACGGGCGAGATCTCGCACAAACGCTTTAGCGATCTCGCGGAGGTGATCCCGTCCGGCGATGCGCTCGTGCTCAACACCACTCGCGTCTTCCGGGCGCGACTCCTCGGCATTCGCGACAATGGCGCGCCCGCCGAGGTTTTGTTGCTCCGGCAGATCGAAGGCGACGAATGGGAGGCGATGGTTCATCCCGGCGGAAAGCTCAAGCCGGGACGCGTCGTCACAATATCCGATGACTTCACCGTCGAGATCATCTCGACTACGGAGCGCCGAACGCGCGTCGTGCGACTGAAATCGTCATTGCCCATCGATCAGGCGATCGAGAAACACGGACATATCCCGCTCCCACCGTACATCACGCGCGCCGATCAGGCGGCCGACGCCGAGCGGTATCAAACGGTCTACGCCAGGGAGAGCGGCTCGGTCGCGGCGCCGACGGCGGGACTTCACTTCACGCCGGAGCTTCTCGAGCAACTCGCGGAAAAGGGAGTGAATCGCGCCGACGTCGTCCTCCACGTTGGTGCCGGCACGTTCAAGCCCGTCGACACCGAACATCCCGCCGACCACGTGATGCACGAGGAGTCGTACATGCTTCCTTTGCGCACGGCCGAGGTCCTGAACGAGGCCCGGAAACGCGGTGGAAAGATCTGGGCGGTGGGAACGACGAGCGTCCGGACGCTCGAGAGCGCGATCGACGCCGACGGAATCTTTCGCGAAAAATCGGCGGATACGCGGATCTTCATTCGGCCGCCGTACGAGTTTCGCGCGGTCGATCGCCTCATCACGAACTTTCATCTCCCGCGATCGACGCTCATCATGCTCGTCGCTGCGTTCGCGGGGTACGAGCTAACAATGCGGGCATATCACGAGGCAATCGACAACGGTTACCGGATGTATTCCTATGGCGATGCGATGTGCATCGTTTGAGACAGGAGCTGAGTGTTCAGTGAACAGGTAGCTCTGGGCTCAACTCAGAACTACCTGGTAAGGGTGATAGATACGGGTTATGGGTTCCGGGGTAGCTGCGCATCGCCACGGAACCCAGAACTCGTAACAATCACTCACAACAGGTAGTTCTGAGTTTGTAGTTCATTTCCCCTCAGGAAAATCCGCCCCGACGGTCGTCGTCTCCCACGCATCGAAGTCCTTCTTCAACATGTCGAGCTTGGCCCGCGCTCCCTTGAGCGCCGCCTTGCCGAGCAACAGCCGCAGCGGCGGATTGGGAGATTCGACTGCCGTGATGATCGCCGCCGCCGCGCGAACCGGATCTCCCGGCTGCTTCCCGCTGTAACCGCGAAGGTCTTCGAGATTCTTTCCCGCCGTCGGCGCGTAATCGGCGATCCGGTTCTTGCTCTCCGCGGCCGATCGTCCGGCCCAGTCCGTTCTAAATCCGCTTGGCTCAACGATCGTCACCTTGATTCCGAGGGGCGCGACCTCGAGGGCAAGCGATTCCGAAAAGCCCTCCACCGCGTACTTGGTGGCGTGGTAGTAGGCGAGGGTCGGAAAGCTTCGCAGTCCACCGATTGACGAGATATTTACGATGTGGCCGCTCCGCTGCGCGCGCATGATCGGCAGCACCGTGCGCGTCATTCGCGACAGCCCGAAGAAGTTGATCTCGAACATCCGACGGACTTCGTCTTCGTCGCTCTCCTCCACAGCGCCGAAGTAGCCGATCCCTGCATTGTTGACCAGGACGTCGATCCGCTTGAAATGCTGTTCAGCGCTCTTCACCGCGGCATCGACCTGTACCGAGTCGGTGACATAGAGCTCGAGTACCAGCGCGCGATTCTGGTGTCCGGCGACGATGTCTTCGACCTTCGCCGGATTGCGGGCAGTGACCACCGCGCGATAGCCTCGCTCCAGGACTGCCTTGGCCAACTCGCGGCCAAAGCCCGTCGAGCAGCCGGTGATGAACCACACTTTGTCATCCATGCGACACTCCGCGACAAGTTCGTTTCCAGAGTTGCAGTAGCCGACTTCGGACCTGGCTGAATTAACTTTCCGGGACGACGATGAGCTTCTCCTTCAGCATTCAAGATACCGTTGGCTCTGCCCGGACCGGCATTTTCACGACGCCCCACGGTCCGGTCGAGACGCCCACCTTCATGCCGGTCGGCACGCTCGCCTCGGTGAAGTCGCTCGACCCCGTCGATCTGCTGCAGATGGGCGCTACTATGATACTCGGCAACGCCTATCACCTGCACCTGCGCCCGGGCGACGATGTCGTCCACCAGATGGGCGGGCTTCACAAGTTCATGTGTTGGGACGGTCCCATCCTCACCGACTCCGGAGGATTCCAGGTCTTTTCGCTCGCGCAGCTGCGCACCGTGAACGAGGACGGCGTCGAGTTCCAGTCGCACATCGACGGCTCCCGCCGCTTTTTCACGGCCGAGATCGTGATGCAGATCGAGCGCAACCTGGGCGCGGACGTGATCATGCAGTTCGATCACGTGATCCCCGGCCAGTCCGACGAATCCTCCGCCCGCGACGCCAGCGAGCGCAGCATTCGATGGGCCGCGCGCTGTCTGGCCGAGGTCGAGCGACTGGAAAAAACGCAGCCGCTGGACGAGGACACCCCGCGAGAGGAATATCCGCCGGACAATCCGCGCAATGCGCAGGCGCTATTCCCGATCGTGCAGGGCGGAATCCACGCCAACCTGCGGCGCGAGGCGGCGTCTTCCATCCGCAGCATGCACGACTGGCCGGGATTCGGAATCGGGGGGCTTTCGGTGGGCGAGGAAAAGGACGCCATGTACGAGATGCTGGAGGTCGTCGACGACGCGTTGCCGAGGACCCATCCGCGCTACCTGATGGGCGTGGGGTTCCCGGAGGACCTGATCGAAGGAATTCGCCGCGGCGTCGATCTGTTCGACTGCGTCGCGCCGACGCGCATGGGCCGGAATGGCGCCCTTTTCACGCGTGACGGCCGGCTCAACATCAAGCGCAGCGAGTTCCGCACCGATCCGCGTCCTCTCGACCCCGAATGCGACTGCTCGGCGTGCACGCGCTTCACGCGCGCCTATCTCCGCCACCTGTTCGTCTCGGACGAGATACTCGGGCTGCGCCTGCTCTCCATTCACAATGTACATTTCCTGCTGTCCCTCGCCCGTCAGGCCCGGGAAGCGATACGGAGTGGCGATCTCGACTCGTGGTCGCGCGAGTGGCTCGCGCGCTATCAATCGACGTCACCGCTCCCTGTCTGAAACCTTCTCGCACACTCATCCGAATACCATAAATGCCAGGCAATCCAATAATCGGCTCCATTTTCATGTACGGAGCGATCTTCGCAATCTTCTATTTCGTACTCATTCGCCCGCAGTCGCTCCAGCGGAAGAAGCACGACGAGCTGGTCCGCGGCCTCAAGAAGGGCGATGAGATCGTCACCACGGGCGGCCTGGTGGGCGAAGTTGTCTTCATCAAGGAGATGGGCGACGAAAAGGCGGCCGGCCTCGAGGATCGCGTCACCATCAAAACGGGCGACACGCGCGTCGTAATCGAGCGTGGGAGGATCGCGCGCATCAGCAGGCCGACCTCGGCCTCCAACATCAGCGGTGGGTGAGCATCCTCGACATCCGGGTCCTTGGCGACCCGGTTCTCCGCAAGCCGACCAAGCCCGTTGAGGAAGTGACCGACGAGCACCGCAAGCTGATCGCCGACATGTTCGAGACGATGTACGCCGCCGAGGGGATCGGCCTGGCGGCACCGCAGGTCGGACGGACGGAGAGGCTGGCGGTCGTCGACGTCGAAGGAAAGAAGTTCGCGCTCATCAATCCCAGAATTATCGAAACGAGCAGCGCGACCGATAAGGCCGAGGAGGGGTGCCTGTCGATTCCCGAGATCTACGGCGACGTCGAGCGACCCAGCGAAGTCACGATTCGGGCGATCGATGAGAATGGAAAGGAATACGAGGCGTCCGGCAACGAGCTGCTGGGGCGCTGCTTCCAGCACGAGATCGACCACCTCGACGGCAAGCTTTTCCTCGACTATCTGAGCCCGCTCAAGCGCAGGTCGGCGCTGACGAAGTGGGAGAAGTCGAAGGACGAATATCCGGGGAGCATCAGGAAGGTGCGCGCCGAAGAAAAAGGCGAGCACCACCACGAAAACGAAACGGAGATGTAGTGCGCGTTCTCTTCTGGGGAACCCCCGAATTCGCCGCCGCGCCGCTTCGCGCGCTGATCGGCGAAGGCTCCGAAGTCGTAGGCGTCGTCACGCAGCCGGACAAGCCGCAGGGACGCTCGCGCGAGATAATTCCGTCGCCCGTCAAAGAGATAGCTCTGGAGGAAGAGATTCCGCTCTTCCAGCCCAGGAACGCGCGCGAGCCCGCATTGGTGGAGCAGCTGAAAGCGCTCGAGCCCGACATCTCGGTCGTCGTCGCGTACGGTCACATCCTGCCGCAGAAGATCATCGACCTCCCGGCGCAGGGGACGCTCAACATCCACGCGTCGCTGCTGCCGCTGCTCCGTGGCGCGGCGCCGATTCAGGCCGCGATCCAGCAGGGATTCACCGAAACGGGCGTCACCATCATGCGCGTCGTGAAGGCGCTCGACGCCGGCCCGATCATTCTCCAGGCACGCTCGAAGATCTTCGAGGACGAGACCTATGGCGAGCTGCAGGAACGACTTTCAGAGCTCGGCGCGCTCAGCCTCATCGAAACCCTGGCTCTGATCTCGATCGGCAAGGCAAAAGAAACCCCGCAGGACGACGCGATTGCCACCTACGCCGGCAAAGTCACCCGCGAATCCGCCCGCATCGACTGGACTAACAGCGCTCTCGAGATCTCCCGTCTCATTCGCGCCTATGATCCAAAACCGGGCGCATTCACGAAGACGCCCAAGGGCGATGTAAAGCTGTTCGGCCCAAAGGTGATCGACGGACTCAAGGGCAAGCCGGGCGAAGTCGTCGACGCGACCGGCGACCTCACGATCGCGTGCGGCGTCGACGCTCTGCGCGTCACCGGAGTTCAACCTTCGGGAAAGAGCCGGATGACGGCCCACGAGTGGGTGCGAGGCCGAGGAACGGCGGTGGGCGAAAGGTTCGGGGCGTGACATCCCCGCCGGTGAAGGCCCCGATGTCGGGGCTGCCGTTCATCCATGCGGTCACCAACGACGAGATCATGCTGCGGCCGGGCTTTCTCAGAAAGGCGATGGCGGTGATGCGCGTTTTGGGAGACAAGGGCGCGATTCACGTACGGTCCCAGCTGCTCGACACTCCTACCTTGTTCTCGATCACGCTGGCGCTGCTCGAGCTCCACGAACAGACCGGCTGCTGGTGTATCGTCAACGATCGCGTGGATATCGCACTCGCGTGCGGAGTTCAAGGAGTTCAGCTGACCCACAAATCGATTTCGGTTCCGGATGTGCAGCGAATCGCGCCAGCGCTGAGGATTGGCGCGAGCGTTCATACCCCGGACGAGGCGCGCGACGCCGAACAAGCGGGAGCGGACTGGTGCGTGGCCGGTCACGTATTCGAGACACAGACCCATCCGGGGATTCCCCGGCAGGAGAACTCCTTCATCAACGAAGTCGTTGCGGCGGTGAGCTTTCCGGTGATCGCCATCGGCGGAATCAGGCCCGAGCACGTGCGCTCGCTGGTTCATCGCGGCGCGCACGGCGTCGCCGCCATTCGGGGAATCTGGACCGACGAGAATTCCGAACTAGCTGCCAGCCGTTATCTTTCACAGGTATGATGGGAACCGAGGTATTTGAGGCGGAAATCGCTCTCACGGTGAATGGAGCGGAGCGCCGGATCCCAACGGGCTGGACGCTGGCGGATCTCCTTTCATCGCTCGAGCTGGATCCGCGTGTAGTCGTGGTGGAGCGCAATGGCGCGATCCTGCGCGACCGCTCATCGTTTGCGTCGATCCCCCTCTCGGCTGATGACGCGCTCGAGATCGTCCACTTCGTCGGCGGGGGCTGATATGGCCAGCGGCACCGCCGAAATGCTTGCGAGCACACTCACCGATCCCCAACCATTCGTGATCGCGGGCCGCGAGTTCCGCTCGCGCCTGATGGTCGGCACCGGCAAGTACGCGTCGAATGCGCAGATGATCGACGCCATCGAGGCGTCGGGCGCGGAGGTCGTGACCGTCGCGGTGCGTCGCGTCGATCTCGACCGATCGAAGGACGAGGCGATTCTCCATCATCTCGATCCCGATCATTTCTTCCTGCTCGCCAACACCGCCGGGTGCTTCAACGCGCCGGACGCGATCCGCTACGCCCGTCTCGCGCGCGCGGCGGGATTCAACGAGTGGGTGAAGCTCGAGGTGATCGGCGATCAGCAGACATTGCTGCCCGACACCACCGGCCTGCTGCAGGCGACGAAGACGCTGGCCGATGAAGGCTTCAAGGTTCTGGCGTATACCAATGACGATCTCATCACCGCGCTAAAGCTGGAGCAGGCTGGTGCCGTCGCGGTGATGCCGCTCGCCTCGCCCATCGGCTCCGGGCTCGGCATGCTCAACCCGTATGCGATCCGCACGATCAAGCAGCGCCTCTCCGTGCCGGTGATCGTCGACGCTGGCGTCGGCACCGCGTCCGACGCGTGCATCGTGATGGAGCAGGGCGTGGACGGAATTCTCATGAACACGGGAATCGCCGCCGCAAAGGATCCTGTGCGCATGGCCGCGGCGATGAAGCTCGCCGTCGAGTCGGGCAGGCACGCGTATCTCGCCGGCCGCATGCCGCGCCGCGAAGTCGCCGTTCCATCGTCGCCGAGCACCGGAATGCTGGAGAGCCGCTCGTGAACGCCACCGCGCCGGCAACAAGTGCCGTAACCGCAGCGCGCGCCGTCGCGGCCGAGATCTGCGCGGATCTACGCAAGGGAGAATTCCTCGACCAGACGTTCGAGCGACGCATCGCCCCGCTCGACGCACGCGATCGCCGCTGGACGCGCGAGCTCGTGTACGGGATGCTGCGCAACCGCGGCCGCATCGACGCAGTTCTTGCCGATCGCGTGCGCGGCGGATTGGCGCGTCTCGACCCTGACGTGATCGACCTGCTGCGGCTCGGCGTCTATCAGCTCACGAACATGGGAAGCGTTCCGGCGTACGCCGCGATCGCCCAGACCGTCGAGCTCGCCAAGCGGAGACACGGCCTGGGGGCGAGCAAGCTCGTGAACGCGGTGCTCCGTCGCACGGATCGCGAGCGCGACGAGCTCGCGAACGCTGCCTTGCCTCAGGATGCGGTCGAGGGGCTGGCGACCAAATACTCGCATCCCCGCTGGCTCGTCGCGCGCTGGGTCGAGCGGTGGGGCGAGCAGGACACCGAGCGTCTGCTGACGCTGAACAACGCTGAAGCGCCGATCATTCTCCGCCCTTACGGAATCGTGCGGGAGCAGCTCGAGGCGATGCTGGAAGAAGCGGGCGTTCACGTGGCAGAGGCGCCTTACGTGCACGACAGCATTGCGATCTCGGGGGGAATCACGCTCACCGAGCTGGGCGCGTTCAAGAAGGGCTTGTTCTTCGTCCAGGATCCCGCGGCGACACTCGTCAGCGAGTATGCGGCAGTCCCCGACGGAGCGGAGGTCGCGGATCTGTGCGCGGCTCCGGGTGGAAAGGCGATCGAGCTCTCGCGCACGGCCAGCTCGGTCTTCGCCGGCGACAAGTCGGTCGCGCGTCTTCAGCGTCTGCTCGCCAACGAGCGACGGCTCGAGACGACCAACATCTATCCGTTCGTCGCCGATGCGCGGCATCCCGCGATCCGTCCCGTGGATGCGGTGTTGATCGACGTCCCGTGCACCGGCACCGGCACATTCCGCCGCCATCCCGACGCGCGTTGGAGACTCAAGGTCTCCGATCTCGCGGTAATGTCCGCGCTGCAGAAGACGATTCTCCGTGCCGCCTCGCGCGTCGTGAAGCCTGGTGGCCTGCTGGTGTACAGTACGTGCTCGCTCGAGCCCGAAGAGAACGACGAGCAGGTCGATGCTTTCCTCGACGGCAACTCGAGCTGGGTTCTCGAAGCGCCGCCGGAGGGATCCGTTTCGCCCGAGCTGATCGACGCCGGTCGCCTGCGCGTTCTCCCGCACCGTCACGGAACCGACGGCGCCTTCGCCGCGCGACTGCGCAGGATAAGCTAGGTGAGTTGGCGCACCGCCCCTCGGTCGGCATTCCCGTATCTGATTGCCGCCGTCGGCGGTTTTCTCATCGCGTACGTGGTGATCTTCTTCTTCGCCTTCCCGGCGGAGGTTCTTCCCGACGATGGAATTCTCCCGAACGTAGTCGGCAAATCGTTCGAGGAAGCAGCTGGATTGCTGCAGAAAGCCGGCTTTCCCGCGCAGCAGGGCGAGATGCGATTTCACAAGAGCATCCCCGCCAACGTGGTTCTCCAGGAAGATCCGCCGGCGGGGAGCAGGCAGAAGCGCGGGACGAACGTCGTGCTCGCTTTGAGCGCCGGCCAGAAAACCGCCGAGGTGCCGGTGACGACCAACATGTCGCAGCAGCAGGCGCGGATAGCAATCGAGAACACCGGGCTTGTGATGGGAGGCGTCACCGAGCAGCTGTCGGATCAGCCGCGTGGTCTTGTGGTCGCGTCGTCGCCAGTGGCAGGAACGAAGATGGATCTGCCGGGCACCGTCGACATCGTCCTCAGCAAGGGACCGTCGACAGTTCAGATGCCTGATTTTTACGGTCGGAGTATGGGCGAAGCGAGATCGATGGTCGAACAGCTGGGACTGCGTGTGGCAGGAATATCCCGAGACACGAGCTCGCTCCAGCCCGAGAACACAGTGATCAGGCAGCTACCCGCGGCGGGGCAGTCGATCTCGGCGGGCGGGCCCGTGAGTCTGACTGTGTCGCACTTTCCACCGCCGCCTTCGATACATATCGATACCGGAGTTTCTATTCCTCCGCCGCTCCGTCCTTAGTGAACTGCAACTACGGGAGGCGGTGGGCGGGAGGCGGTGCCCGCGGCTTTGGGCGGACGCCTTCGCGCGATATCGGCGCGAGATCAAATGAGCGGCTGCCCACTTACTTGTAGCGTTTTTTCTCTATGACCGTACGAATTGCGCCCTCCATTCTTTCCGCCGATCTCGGTAGGCTCGCCGATGACATCGCGATGCTCGAGGCCGGCGGGGCCGATTGGATTCACATCGACGTCATGGACGGGCGCTTCGTTCCGAACCTCACCTTCGGGGCAAAAGTCATCGAATCGGTACGCAAGCTCACCAAGCTCTCGCTCGACGTGCACCTGATGGTCGTCGAGCCGGAGAATTACTTCGACAGCTTTGCTGCAGCGGGCGCGAATGGGATGACGATCCACACCGAGGTGTCGCCGCACCTTCAGCGGCAGCTCAACAGAATCCGCGAGCTCGGTTGTCGCGCTGGTGCCGTTGTGAATCCCGCGACGCCCCTCTCGGCCGTGAGCGAAGTGATCCCCGATCTCGACCTGCTCCTCATTATGAGCGTGAATCCGGGATTCGGCGGACAGAAATTCATCAAGGGCTCCGTCGACAAGGTTCGTCGCGCCCGCGAAATGCTCGGCGAGAACGGCAGCAAGGCATTCCTCGAGGTCGATGGCGGCATCGATCGCAAGACGATCAAATCCGTCTGGGAAGCCGGCGCCGATACTTTCGTCGCCGGCAACGCGATCTTCAGTGCGAAGAATCCCAAGGCCGAGATCGGCGAGCTGCGCGCTCGCTGCACGAAGCAGGTATGACGGGCCGCAAACAGCTCGTGACCGCGTGCGTTGTGCTCAGCGTCGTGTGCCTCGTCGCCTGGGGTGCGACGCACTACCTGCGCAAAGAGCTCTTCCCCGTCGAGCTCGGCAGCAAGGCCCCGGATTTTCAGGCGCAGACGATCGATTCCGTGCCCCAGAGAAAAAGTCTCGCCGACTATCGCGGCCAGGTGCTGATGCTCAACGTCTGGGCGACCTGGTGTCTGCCGTGCCGAGTGGAGATGCCGAGCATCGAGGCGTTGTACAAGGATTACGCGGCGAAAGGACTCAAGATCGTCGCGGTGAGCATCGATGACCCCGGCACCGAGGCGACGATCCGCGCTTTCGTCCAGCAGTACGGGCTGACGTTCGAGGTTCTGCACGACCCGCAGGCGAAGATCTCCGAGGCGTACGACATCTCCGGTTATCCGGAGACGTTCATCGTGGGCAGGGACGGAGTTATCAGGCGGAAGCTGATGTCGGCCACGGACTGGAATTCGCCCGACGCGCGCGCGCTCATCGACAGACTGCTTACGGAGCGGACGCAGTAATGACCGCGGCCGCATCGCGCTGAGCACGGCAGACATGACGCGCATCCTCGGCATCGAGACTTCGTGCGATGAGACATCGGCGGCGGTCCTCAGTGGGCAGGGCGACGACGTCAAGCAGGAATCGCTCGTGATCCTCTCACAGGACATCCACCGCGTATTCGGCGGAGTCGTCCCGGAGATCGCATCGCGCGCGCACCTCACAAGCATCGTTCCGGTGGTCGAGCGCGCGATCTCTGAAGCCGGTACGACGCTCGACGACATCGACGCGATCGCCGTCACCAACACTCCGGGACTTGTGGGCGCACTCCTCGTAGGCGTGAGCTACGGAAAGGCGCTCGCGTTCGCGCGCGACATCCCCCTCCTCGGTATCCACCACATGGAGGGACACCTCTTCGCTGCTGCCCTCGAGCACAAGGACGCGGTTCCGCCGTTTACCGCGCTTCTCGTCTCGGGCGGACACACCCTTCTTCTCGACGTCGAAGCGTGGGGTCAATACCGCCTCCTCGGCGCCACCCGCGACGACGCCGCCGGTGAGGCGTTCGACAAGGTTGCGAAGCTCCTCGGACTTCCCTATCCCGGCGGACGCTTCATCGAGAAACTGGCCAGGGAAGGAGAGCCGAAGCGCTTCACGTTCGGACGGCCGATGCTGCGCAAGAACTCGACTCCCACCGACCCGGATTACTATGCGTTCTCGTTCAGCGGACTGAAGACGGCGGTGCTCAATGCAGTGAGAGCCTCAACCGATATCGACGCCGACAAAGCCGACATCGCGCGGGGCTTCCAGGATTCACTCATCGAGACGCTCGTCGAGAAAACCGCGCGCGCCGCGAACGCATATTCCCGCCAGCGCGTGGTGCTGGGCGGGGGCGTCGCCTGCAATGGCGCGCTCGCCAACGCAATGCGCGCCCGGGTGAGCCGCGACGGAGCGGCCGTGTTCACGCCGACTCCGCGACTCGCTACCGACAATGCAGCGATGATCGCCCGCGCCGCATTCTTCCGATTCGAGCGCGGCGAGCGCGCCGGCCTCGATCTCAACGCCTACGCCAGCTGCCCTATCCCCGGACTCGTAGCTGCCTAAATTCAATCACATGCATCCCATATTCGCATCGGTCGTCCACCACCCCACGTCCTACGACGTCGGGCCGCTCCAGCTCACCGGTTTCGGCCTCGCTGTCCTCATGGCGTTCGTCATCGCGCAGATCATCACCCAACGCGAGCTCGCGCGCCGTGGCCACAATCCTGAGCCGGTCGGCGACATCGTCTTCGCCGCGGTCGTCGGCGGACTGCTCGGCGGCAAGCTGTACTACGCGGCGCTGATGCACGACGCCAGCGCGATCCTGAGCAGAGCCGGCTTCGTGTTCTGGGGCGGACTGATCGGCGGAATCCTTGCCTGCTACATCGTCATCCATCGCAAGCATCTGAGCTTCACGCGCATCAGCGACGTCGCCGGCATCGCGCTCGCTGCCGGTTATTCGCTCGGTCGTACGGGCTGCTGGGCAGTCGGCGACGACTACGGGCGTCCGTTCGATGGCTTTGGAGCGGTGAGCTTTCCGAATGGCGCGCCGCCATCGACCGTCGCGAACATGACGCAGCTGTTCCACATCCCGGCGCCCGCGACCGCGCCACCGAATCTGGTACTCTCCGTCTATCCGACTCAGCTCTACGAAGTCGCGCTGGGCTTCGTGATGTTTCTCATTCTCTGGCGGTTTCGAGATCACAAGCACGCCGAGGGCTGGCTGTTCGGCCTCTATTGCGTGCTGGCCGGAATCGAGCGGTTCTTCATGGAGTTCCTGCGCGCCAAAGACGACCGGTTTTTCATGAACACTTTCACGACGGCGCAGGTGATCGCGCTGGCGTTCGCGGTCGGCGGCGCGATCTGGATGTATCTGCGCCGGAAGCCGGGACCAGACGCTCCGGGCATCTACGCTGTGCCGCAAGCGGCCTGACATCGGGTCAGGTACGGCCTAACTCAGAACTACCTGGTAAGGGTTGGGGTTGCGAATAGCCCGGTTGCGTGGCGCTGCTCAGCTACCCGCAACCCATAACCCGTACCTATCACGCTCACCAGGTAGTTCTGAGTTTGTAGTTTCTGCCCGGTATTGCTCAGTGTGCTGTGCGGACATAGTGTAGAACACGATGCGCCCCTTCGCGAGGAGCACATGATCCAGAATGGACTTGCGAGACGCCGCCCACTCGGCGCGCTGACACTGACCGCTGCGCTCAGCCTGTTCTCGGCGGCATGCGCTCCGGTTGAGACGGCGGTCGTCGCTGAGCCCGGGCAGGCTTTCGCACTGCCGCTTGGAAAGACCGCGGCCGTGAAAGGGAGCGACATCCGTCTCACGTTCAAGGATGTGCGTACGGATTCGCGCTGCCCGGTCGACGTGCAATGCGTCTGGGCCGGCGAGGCGAAGATCGGCGTCGTTGTCTCCGGCAATGGAACCACCCAGGAGACGAAGGTCCTGGGTCTCACGCCGGCCGACAGCGAGGCGAGGGCTGGAAACCTTCGGATCAGATTCGTCGGTCTGGCGCCGGTTCCGCGTCAGTCAGACGCGGGCACTGCGCGAGCGTACGTCGCGCAGCTGCTTGTCGATCAGCCCTGAAACTGGGCTAGCGTCTCAGCAGACCACGCAGAGGTGCTGCAGACTGCACGTTGATTGGTTGGAGCTCCGTTACCGCGAGCCAAACGCCGTCAACCGTCTGCGGGGCGATGGTCAACGTGTGCTCTACGCTGCTGGGCGACGTCGGATCTGCCTCGAAAGTGATCGTGCCCTGTTCGTTGAACGTGGCAAGTGTGCAGGTCGCGCTCTTGGCATATACGGGAAGAGGAACTGTGCAGGACGTTCCGGAAGACGCCACATGGCTCGTCAGCGTTCCACTCGTCGATATATAGAAGTTGCTTCCCTCGAGATAGAACGCGACGCCCGGGACCGATGTAATTGATGCAAAGTCGAAACTAGTCGTCCCTTCGTCGCCGGCCATCAATATCATCCGGTCGGGAGGCGCAGCTGCTGAATGCGATTGCCAGAGAACCAGCACGACGCCGAGTGACACCGGTGTACACTCGCCCGGCGGCGGCGGAAAATCCGGATCGCTGAAGATCTCCTCCTCGCAGGCTCCGGCCGGATAGGTATCACGAAGTCCGAGACCGAACATCGTCTGCGATTTGCCGTCGATGGTGACATTGATCTGATCCAGAAGGGGCGCGATCACCCCCAGGCTCCCGACCACCGTCGCTCCGCTCGGCCCTTCGATGTCGGAGATTCCGCCGAGGCCCAGTCTCAGACTCTGAAGGGCCGAGCTGGCGTCGAGATTGTTCGGGCCGGTCGAGTCGCTGCCGCATGCCGTCATCGAAAGAAGAGCCGCGCAGGCGATGATTCCGGAACTTCTCTGGATTCTCATGTCAGTCCCTCAGGAATGATCGTGAATCATCCGCCAGCCGGCGGGCGTGCGCTCCCAGATCGTCGAAAACCAGCCGGTGCGATCCGGCTGGCCACCACCGGTCAGAATGTACTGCCCGGTTGCCAGCGCGTGATTTCGTCCCAGCTGTCTGATCTCCAGATGATCGTAGGAGAGCGACTGCGTGGGACGTCCCGTTTTCCAGAAGCCTGCCCGCATCTGCTCTTCGATTCCACTCGGCCCGTGCACCAACCCGGTGCGGCCCATTGCCGTCGCCGACGGTGCGTAAGCATAGAGGTAGGCGGAAAGATCGCCATGATTCCATCCGAACGCCGTCGTATCGAACACGGCGCGTATCGCGGCCGCATCCGCGGCGGGCATCACGGGTGACGAGTCGGCGTTACGCATCCCGCTCGAGCATCCAGCTGCGACCAACACGATCGACAGCACGCGCAATCCAGTCATCGGTCTCATGGTCTTATTGTTTCTCCGG
>DASXYR010000002.1:0-6162 GCA_036502385.1 Gemmatimonadaceae bacterium | reverse complement strand
TTCCCACTCGGCGCGGCCTGCGAATATTCCAGGCAGTCCTCAAGGACGACTCCGGGATGATCGAAGCGTCGTGGCCCGGTCAGCCGTTCCTCGACCGCACCATCGAGAAGGGCGACATGATGCTTCTCGCCGGGACGGTGCGCTTCTACCACGGGCGCCAGTTTCAGCCGCGCGAGTACATCCACCTGGGCAAGGACGACGAAGGAGTGAAGGGAGGGCGCGTACTCGCGGTGTACCCGGCGACCGAAGGACTCTCCTTCAAGGTCATTCGAGGGATCATCGACACCCACCTCGACAACCTCCTGCCCCTGCTCAAGGAGTATCTGCCGGATGATCTGTTGCGTCTCGCCGGCGTTCCCTCCCTCCGTGAAGCGATGCGGATGGTGCACCGGCCGCAATCGATCGCCGAAGGCGAGCGAGGTCGGGGGAGGCTCGCGTTCGAGGAGCTGTTGTTCGTGCACATTCTACATCGTCGCGCGAACGCGCTGGTGAGAGAGAAACGTCACGGAATCGCCTTCGAGAACAAGCGAAGGCTCACTTCAGCGCTAAAAAGGGCGTTGCCATTTACGCTCACCGACGCGCAAGCCGGCGCCCTTCGAGAAATCGTCGCTGACATGTCGAGCGACAGGAAGATGCACCGCCTGCTTCAGGGTGACGTGGGCAGCGGCAAGACGATCGTAGCCCTGTTCGCGGCGCTGCTCGCGATGGAGAACGGCTACCAGGCCGCGATCATGGCTCCCACAGAGCTGCTTGCGGAGCAGCACGCGCGAACGCTTACGCGATTGCTGGAGCCGCTGGAAATCGAGCCCATCCTCGTCACGGGAAGCTCGAAGTCTCGCGCAAGAAAGAGTGCCGCGGCGAAACTCGCGGGCACCGAGCCGGTGCTGGTGGTCGGAACGCATGCACTCATTCAGGAAGCCGCGGTATTTGGCCGGCTCGGCTTCGTCACAATCGATGAGCAGCATCGCTTTGGCGTCGAACACCGGGCCGCGCTCTCGGCGAAGGGAAATTCGCCCGACGTGCTGTTGATGAGCGCCACGCCCATCCCGCGTTCGCTGGCGCTGACGCTTTACGGCGATCTCGACGTAAGCACGCTCGATGAGCGTCCCGCCGGCCGCCAGCCCGTGACGACTGTGCTGCGCCCGGAGTCGGCGCGGGACCGCGTGCTGCAGTTTGTCGCCAGGGAAACGGAAAAAGGCCGCCAGGCCTACGTCGTTTATCCCGTGATCGAGGAGTCCGAGAAGACAGATCTCAAGGCGGCCACAACGATGTACGAACAGCTTTCCGCCGGTCCATTCGCGGGAAGAGTGGTCGCGCTGATACATGGACGCGTCCCTTCCGAGGAGCGCGAGAAGATCATGCGCGCGTTTCGCGATGGAAAGATCGACATCCTGGTGTCCACCACGGTGATCGAGGTGGGCATCGACGTCGCGAACGCGACAGTCATGCTGATCGAGCATCCCGAGCGCTTTGGCCTGTCCCAGCTACATCAGCTCAGGGGACGCGTGGGCCGCGGCGCGGAGGCGTCATACTGCATCCTTCTCGGCGATGTCGGCGACGAGGCGGCAGAGCGGCTGCGCATCTTCGTCGAGACCGACGACGGGTTCGAGATAGCGCGGGCCGATCTCCGGCTCAGGGGAATGGGCAATCTGTTCGGTCAGGAGCAGAGCGGAGAGCAGACCTTCAAGGTCGCGGATCCCATTCGTGACGAGGCCCTGAACTTCAAGGCTCGAACGGCCGCAGAGATTCTTCTCGACCGGGATCCCGCGCTGGCGGCCCGCGAGAACGCGGGAATCAAGAAGGTCCTCAGCTCCCGTTATTCGCGCGCGCTGGAGTTGTTCAGGGTCGGCTAGCCGCGTCGGCGACGCATGGTCGCCGAGATACTAGTTGCTCGGATTGGCGAGACGCTTTTTGATGCGGTCGAGCTCGGCGTTGGCCTTTGCGAGGTCGTCCTTGCTCTTGGCGAGCTGATCCTTCAACGACGCGATCTCCTCGTCGCGCGACTTGCTCACGACGACGACGGTGTCCTTGATGGCCTCGGGTGGCGCGGCGCTGGCCGTCGACGCCGCAGATGCCATTGCGCTCACTCCCTCCGCAGCTGCCGCAGTCCGCCGCAGGACGAGGGCCTGGGCATAATACCAGCCGGTAGAATCCGTCGATGCGAGGTAGCCATCGAGAGCAGAGATTCCGGCCGATAGAGAGCCACTCGAATTGGCGGGATCCACCATGTATGCGGCCTTCCAGAACGCAGCTTCCCTCGCCTCGCGGGTGTCTGGATGAACGCGGACGTATTCATCCAGCAGCTTATCGGCCGCGAAATAGTTTCCAGCCGCGACGTTGCGCCGTGCGTTTTCGAGCGTGCGATTCCAATCACTTCGTGGGCTTTGTGCTGTCGCGGCGATGGGCATGTGGGCGGACGCCGCCAACGCGAGGGCCGACAAAACCGATCCAAATGTTCTCATCCGACTACCTCGGGCTGGGGGCCAGATGGACGCCGCCGTCTTACCCCCGGCGGCTCGGCTGGGAGCGTGACGACGAACGTCGTGCCGTGGCCCACACGGCTCTCAACTGTGATCTGCCCGCCATGGGCTTCGACGATTTCTTTCGCAATCGCCAGGCCTAAACCGGTCCCTTTTGTGGCCGCCTGAGCTTGATTGTCCGCCTGGAAAAACTTGTCGAAAATGTGAGGCAACTGCTCCGGCGAGATTCCAGCGCCGGTATCTGCCAGCGAGATAATGACCTGGTTCTCCCGTGCGGCCACGGACAGAGCGACCTTGCCTCCACGCGGTGTGAACTTGAAGGCGTTCGACAGCAGGTTTCCGAGCACCTCGTTGATCGTGTCTTCATCCCAGTAAACTTTTTCTGGGAGTCCCGCGCCGTGATTGACGCTGAACGCGATGTCGCGCTGCGCCGCGAGCACGGAGAAGGAGCTCTCGAGAGTGGTCAGAAAGCGCTGCAGCTCCACCTCGCGCACATCGACCTTGCTGCCACCCGCCTCGAATCGGCTGATGTCCAGCAAGCGCTTGACGAGGCGAGTCAGCGCGTGCGCCTGCTTCGTGATCGTCTGCAGAATCTCCTTCTGCTTTCCAGATACGTCGCCGTAGATACCCTCCTGCATCAGCTCGAGATATCCGATGATGACGTTGATCGGAGTCTTCAGCTCGTGGGAAGCGACGCCCACGAATTCCGCGCGAATCCTCTCCAGCTCCGCGAGCTGCCTTGCCATCGCCTGATAGCTCACCGCCAGCCGCCCGAACTCCTCGTTCTCATTCGGTCTGACGCTGAGATGGTAGCTCAGGTCGCCCTCGGCTATAGCGTGCATGCCCTTCTCGAGCTCGTAAATCGGGCGGCTGATGGAGCGCAGGAGCCAGATACCGATTATCAAAGCCACAATCAGCACGACCGGGAGGGCGCCGGCCACCAGTCTCTCGGCCTTGAGCGTCTCGCTCGTCGCGTCCGCGACGCGCTCCCGGGTGCGGTTGCGCAACGTCGTCGCGCTCGCGCCCAGCGAGCTATCGACGGACGCGATGGCCGGTCTGGTACGCTTCTGTGAGATCGTCTCCGCAGCGGCGCTGCGGTTTGCCGAAGCCTGCTCATACTCGTCGCGGGAAGCCGCCCTCAACGAATCCAAAGAGGAGCGGATCTGCGAAGCCGAGAGATCCAGCTTGTATCGGTCGAGTGAATCGGTGAGCGAGACCAGGCCGTCGATCTCCTGCTGCATCCGCGTCGCGCTTTTCTGGTCGTGAATGAACAGCAGCGCGTCTTCGGCGCGGCGCGTGTTGTCGGTGCGCTCGCGAAACGATCCCAGTAGCATGGATGCCGCGAATTCGCGGTCGCGCAGAAGCCGGCTCGTCTCATAGAGGTTCTCGAGCGAGTTCAACGAAAGCGCGAGCGGGATTATGAGGACCGCCGCAATTGCAAACAGGCCCCAGCCGAGGCGGGCGCGCAATGTCATTTCAAGGGGATGCTGTTGTCCGTGCTTTCAGGCGGATTCGTCGCGGCTAGCGAGTAAAAATACCGACGGCACCGGGTAGACGGAACCGCGTTGCACTGATACTCTGATTGACATGACACCCAACTTAGCCTTGACTCCGTTCCGGGCGCTGATCGTCACTGCGGCTTTAGCCGCGACTTTCGCCGCGCCTGGAACTATCTACTCGCAGAATCGGCAGCAACCCGGCCTTTCTCCTGTTGAGCGAAAGATCCGCGACTACGTGCGCGCTCACGAAGCGGAACAGGTCGCTCTTCTCGAAAAGGCTGTGAACATCAGCAGTGGTACCCTCAATCTGCCGGGCGTTCGGAGCGTCGGCCGGCTGTTCGAGCCGCAATTTTCTTCGATCGGATTTGATGCCCAGTGGGTCGCGCTGCCCGACGCCGTAGGCCGCGCCGGCCATTTCTTCGCCGAGCACAAGGGGACGCGCGGTAAGCGGCTGCTCCTCATTGGACACCTCGACACGGTGTTCGAAGGCGACGGCGAACGGTTCGTGCGGTACGACACGCTCGCCGCCGGCGCCGGCAGCAGCGACATGAAGGGCGGTGACATGGTCATTCTTTACGCGCTCAAGGCGTTGCAGAGCGTTGGCGCGCTGGATGGCACGCGGATTATTGTCGCACTGACCGGCGATGAAGAGGACGCCGGCGCGCTCTTCGACGTCTCACGCAAGCCGCTGATCGACGCTGCGAAGCGCAGCGACATCGCGCTCGGCTTCGAGGAAGACGCGGGGAAGGGAACGATAGCCCGTCGGGGAATGGGAGGGTGGCAGCTGGTCGTCACCGGGAGGCAGGCTCACTCCTCGGGTATCTTCTCCCCCGGAGCGAGCTACGGCGCGATCTACGAGGCTGCGCGCATCCTCGATCAGTTTCGCGAGAAGCTGTCCGGCGAGAAGTATTTGACCTTCAACCCGGCGGTGATCGTTGGTGGAACCGACGTGACCTATGATTCATCGCGAATCGCGGGTACGGCAGCTGGCAAGGACAACATCATAGCTCCCAAGGTCTACGCCCGTGGCGACCTGCGCTTCATCTCGCGCGACCAGGAGGCGAAGGCCCGCGAGCAGATGCGCGCTATCGTGGCGGAACACCTCCCGGGCACTTCGGCCATGATCACCTTCGAGGATGGAAATCCGGCGATGCCACCGACGAACGGCAATTACGCTCTTCTTGCGACGCTCGACTCGGTGAGCCGCGCGCTCGGGCAAGGGCCAGTGGAACCACTCGATCCGGGCCAACGCGGCGCGGGCGACATATCGTTCGTGTCCGATTACGTCGATGCTCTCGACGGGTTGGGAGTCATCGGAATGCGTTCTCACACGCCCGACGAGCGGGTGAATCTAAAGTCGATCGCGCCGGCGACGGAGAGGGCGGCGATACTCATTTATCGGCTGACGCGATAAAACCGGTACCTTTATCCGGTACCCGGTACCCGGTGCCCGGTATCCGTAACGACCCAGTTCACAGCTGATAGCTGATAGCTGACCGCCAACAGCCAGTAGCGGCTAACCGCGCGCCCTCAGGGATTTCAACAGGCCGTACAGCATTTTGCGCACATCCACAATGCCGTTAAGGAGAGTCGTATGGTCCTGGTCCGATATGAACTCAAGGTCGCGCGCCAACTGCACGTGACCTTCGAGTTCCGAGACCGAGGCGAGGGCGTATTGAACGAATCGTGCAAACTCGCGTGGACTCGTATGCGCGCTTCCTTCGATGATATTTGCAGGGACTGACATTGCAGCGCGCGTCAACTGATCGCTGAGGGAGACGGTATTGGTGTCGCGGATTCGCCCCGAAACGCGATAAGCGTCAATGGCGAGAATCTGCGCGGCCTGCCACACGCGAAGCTTTCTGAAATCGGCCACGTACGACGCTGCCTGGCAGTCGCCCGATCTGCCGCATCGGTTGGTTGCGCGGTAAGCCATGACAATGCACGAACCGCCCACAGCCAAGAGCTGTCAGCTGTCAGCTAAGAGCTGGGCAGTTACGGGTACCGGTTACCGGGTACCGGGCACCGGATAGGGTACCGGGTACCAGATAAACGGAAAGAGCGACACGCCCCGAGGGGCGTGCCGCTCTTTCAGTTGGTCTTATCAATACCCAGTATTTTGCGTCAAGCCCGGCGTCGTATCCATCTCACGCTGCGGAATCGGGAACAGGGTCTGCTGCGCG
>DASXYR010000001.1:0-7994 GCA_036502385.1 Gemmatimonadaceae bacterium | reverse complement strand
CGCCGTCTCGACGGCCTCGCAGGAGGCAAGGAATCCAGGACGTGACATACCGATTGGGATTCTCGTTTCACTTGTGATCTGTACCGTGATCTACATAGCAGTCGGCGTGGTCATGACCGGTCTCGTCCCGTACGCAAAGCTCAATGTCGCGTCCCCTATCGCTGTCGCAATCCAGGCAACCGGACTGACGTGGCTTGCGCCGATCATCAACATCGGCGCGCTCTGTGGATTGTCGAGCGTGATACTGGTCAACATGCTCGCACAGTCACGAATCTTTTATTCGATGAGCCGGGATGGTCTGTTGCCGCCGTTATTCGCGCGGTTGCATCCGCGGTTCCGGACGCCGCACATCACCACTGGCATCACCGGCATTGTGGTCGCAATAGCGTCGGGACTCTTTCCCATCACCGTGCTCGGATTGCTCGTGAGCATGGGCACGCTGCTCGCCTTTGCGATCGTGTGCTCCGGCGTGCTCATCTTGAGGAAGACGGCGCCCGATACGCCGCGCCCGTTCAAGACGCCGGCGATGCCGTGGGTGCCGGTTATCGGCACGCTCATCTGCATCTACCTGATGACGGGTTTGCCTCTGCCGACGTGGATCAGGCTGTTCGTGTGGCTCGCGGTGGGACTCACCATCTACTTCAGCTACGGGAGATTTCGGGCTGCGGAGGCTCGCGTCGAGGCAAACGGATGACCTTCCCTGAATGCCTTCAACTTCCGCTTGTGGCGAGGTCACCGTCTCCGTATGCTGATAAGCCTCCTTTTCTGGACCGTATCGTGGAATTGCAACCGCAGAGATCGCGCAACACCCGACTTACACTCAGTAAATCATGGCAGCCGGTTCGTCCCGAGGAGAGCACGCGATTATCCGACGTCCGCCAACAGTGCCATCACGCGGCGCAATTTGCGGCCGCAGCAGGATTCTCGTTTCTCGAGCCTCAACCCGATGATAACCACGCCAGCCTCGAGTGGGTCCCCTCTCTGGCGGGATTGTTTTCCCAAGTAGTCCCCGCGCACACGTTATTCCGAATCGGACTCAGTCCCAGCGACCTCTCCCTCGTGATTCTGACTGAGAACGATCAACCTTTTGCGCATTACCGTCTGCACGGACACACTATCAGCGATGCCACGGCCTGGATTCGGTCCCAGATCTCTTCGCTTGGCGCTGACTCATCGCGCTACACTCTGAAGCGGCCTTACGAGATCCCAACGCATGCGGTCGCAATGGACGACGACTTCGACGCAAGCGACAAGATCCATTTCGAGGAATTGACTCGATGGTTCGCGAACGGCGCTGCGACGCTCACCTCATTTGCCAGGCCCGTTCACGACGCGAGCGACGTTCGATGCTGGCCTGAGCACTTCGACATCGCAACGCTGCTCCAGGCTGCTCCTGATCGCACGATCGGAGTCGGCCTCGAGCCCGGCGACAAATACTACGATGAGCCGTACTTCTACATCAACATGACTCCCCAACCGACCGCGTCCCAGGCCAGGTCGCGTCCGCTGTGGGGACGAGGCAGCTGGCACACGCAGGGATGGGTCGGCGCCGTTCTTCCCGGAACGAAGTTGGGCGCTGCATCCGCACAGGCGGAACAGGTTCGCGAATTCATAGATTCAGCGGTGTCAGCCTGTCGCGGGTTGGCGATCCAGAACTAGCTACGAACGCTTCGTAGCCGGGCGTCGCCAGAGGGTACCCCGCCGATGGGCGGGAGCGACCATTCGTTCCACAAGCCCGAGAATACCGTCGACCGCGAGCGCGAGCAAAGCGGCAGGCAGCGCGCCTGACAGAATCATTCGCGTGTCGGCGAGAGCGAGCCCAGCAACGATTGGCTCGCCCAATCCACCAGCTCCGATGAACGCTGCGAGCGTCGCCGCTCCAACCGTGATCACCGCCGCCGTTCGAATCCCCGACATTATCACCGGAGCAGCGAGCGGAAGCCGTACCCAGATCAGCCGCTGCGTTGGCGTAGTTCCAAGCGCTTCCGCGGCTGAGACAGCATCGGGATCCGCGTCCCGAACGCCGCTATAGGTGCCACGCGCGATTGGATAGAGCGCGTACAGCCAGAGCGCGACGAGAGCCGGTACGAAACCGACACCGAGCAGCGGGATCATGAAGGCAAGGAGCGCGATACTCGGGATGGTCTGGAGAACGCCGAGTCCACCGATCGTCGGCTCGGCGATTCGACGGGTGCGCTCGAGCGCCAGGCCGAGCGGAAGCGCGACGATCACAGCCGCAAGCAAAGCGAGCCCAACCAGCTCGAGATGGCGGGCGGTGAGGGCCACGAGATTCGCGCGCCGGTCCCACATGTATCTCACGAATCCACTACGCGCTTTCCGCGAAGTATTTGGCGCCACGTATAAAACTCCGACGATACCCAATACGACGAGCTCATCGCGCGCGACGCGCGCCACGTCTTCGCCATCGACTTCCACTCGGCGATTGAGGCTGCGCATTGTCTGTTCGTCGAGACGCCCGCTCAGAACCGTCAGGGCAGCAATCGCAGCCGGCAGGGTCCGATCCAACCGATCCGACACTAGTGCCGACGCTTCGTAAGGAGGAAAGAAATGTCGGTTGTCGGCCAGAGTGACGAGGTCGTACTTGGCGAGTAGTCCGTCGGTTGAATATCCGTCGATAACGTCGACGGCACCCGACGCCAGCGCCTGATATTTCACGGCCGGAGCGAGCGGTCTTACCTCGCGTGGCCGAATTCCGTAAACGCGCGTCAGCCCGACGAGGCCGTCGCTCCTGCCGATGAAATCCGCGGTGAATCCCGCGATGAGATGCGGACTCTCGCGCGCCAGATCGGTCAGCGTCCGCAGGTGATACTTGGCCGCGGTCCCACGCGTGACGGCGATCGCGTATGTGTTCTGAAACCCAAGCGGCGGCAGCCAACGGACGTGATAGAGCTGTGCCGACTGCCGCGCAACGTAAGCAAACACGGCGCGCGGATCCGCCGCGACGGAATCGGCAAGCGAATCATGGAGAATCGCAACCAGGCCCGTCCCGGTGTACTCCGGATAAACGTCGATCGCATCGGCGCGAATCGCGCCAAAGGCTATCTCGGTGGCGCCAAGTCCTGGACGCCGGGCAACTGAAAAACCGCGCGACTCCAGCACCTGCGCGAACATCTCACACAACAGATAGGATTCTCCGAACGGCTTGGATGCGACGACGATCGGCCGGTTGTCTCGCGACGTGGGGGCGGCAGTCGATTGCGCGCCGATGGTCCCGCTGGTGGCGAGCAGCCATGAAATCAGCCGCAAAACACGCCTCATGCTTGCAGCGCCTCGAGGCCGGCGCGGGCGCGCGCGATCAGCTGCGCGACGTATTCGGTGGCCGGCGCCGTTATGAGCGTCCGCATTGTACCCAGCTGCTCGACGCGACCCTGCTTCATCACGACGATGTCGTCGGCGAGCCGAGCGGCTTCCGCCAGATCGTGCGTGACCAGCAGCGTGGTGACCGACAGACTTCGACGAAGCCGGTCGAAAGACTCGTGGAGCTCTCCGCGCGAGATGGCGTCGAGCGCTCCGAACGGCTCGTCGAGAAGAACGACTCCCGGTCGCGCCGCGATGCTCCTGGCGAGAGCAACACGCTGACGCTGTCCACCTGACAGCTCGTGCGGGAACCGGGCGCCGAACTCTCCCGCAGGCAATCCCACGAGGTCGAGCGCTTGCCGCGCGGCGCCGAGCGGATCGCTCAGCCCTTGAAGAACGGGAACGAGCGCGACGTTTCTCAAAACTCTCCAGTGCGGGAGAAGCCCGCCGTGCTGCTGCACGTAGCCGATTCCACGGCGCAGCTGGACCGCCGGCTGCGTGCGAACATCCCTGTCGCCGACCTTTACGTCTCCGCCTTCCGGCTCGACCAGCCTGTTGAAGCAACGGAGAAGCGTCGTCTTGCCCGATCCGCTTTCTCCAACGAGCGCGACGGCTCTGCCCGCCGGCACATCGATGCTCACATCATCGAGCGCGACGACATTTCCGAAACGATGCGAGACATTCCGTGCTGCCAGCGAGATCGGCATGGGCTTAAGAGTGACAGCGAGAAGGCCCGACCGCTATCGCTGTCGCCCCAAATCTCCGGCAAACGGGAGCGCCAAGTGCTTGCATCCGGGCAATTTCAGAGTATCTGTTGAAGTAGCTTTTTTTCGACACAATAATCACGTTCCCGGAATTCAAAATGGCTTCCGCCGCTTCCAATATCCGCCGCATCGGCTCACAGGGACTTCAGACATTCGCCATCGGCCTGGGCTGCATGGGTATGTCCGAGTTCTACGGTCCGAGCGACGAGAAGCAGTCCATCGCGACAATCCATCGCGCCCTCGAGCTAGGCATCACCATGCTCGATACCGCCGACATGTACGGCCCCTTCAAGAACGAGGAGCTCGTTGGACGGGCCATCAAAGGCAAGCGCGACCGCGTCGTGATCGCAACAAAGTTCGGGAACGTGCGCGATGCGAAGGATCCGACCAAGCGCAGCATCAACGGCAAGCCCGAGTACGTTCGCGAGGCGTGCGAAGGATCGCTCAGGCGGCTCGGCGTCGAGACGATCGATCTCTACTACCAGCACCGCGTCGATCCGAACACGCCGATCGAAGACACCGTCGGCGCGATGGCGGAGCTGGTTCGTCAGGGGAAGGTGCGCTACATCGGATTGTCCGAGGCGTCAGTCAGCACGATTCGCCGAGCGCACAAAGTGCATCCGATCAGCGCCGTGCAAACCGAGTATTCACTCTGGACGCGCGACCCCGAAGACGGAGTGCTCGATGCGCTCCGGATGCTTGGCATTGGTTTCGTTGCGTACAGCCCGCTCGGCCGCGGATTTCTGACGGGTCAGATCAAGCGCGTCGAAGATCTGGCCGCGGACGACTTCAGGAGACAGAATCCCCGCTTTCAGGGCGAGAACTTCCAGAAGAATCTCGAGCTTGTCGCCAAAGTCGAAGAGATCGCGAAGGAGCACAAGTGCACTCCGGCACAGCTCGCACTCGCCTGGGTACTGGCACAGGGTGACGACATAGTGCCCATTCCGGGTACCCGCCATCCGGAGCGCGTCGAGGAGAACGTTCGCGCGCTCGACATCGTGCTATCGGAAAACGATCTGCGACGGATAGACCTCGCGGCACCCAAGGGTGCCGCGGCCGGCGAGCGTTACGCCGCTGGCGGGATGAAAGCGGTCAACATCTAGCGTCCGCGCCGGCGCCGGCGCGATGTGCTCTTGTGAGAGCCGCCGCCGGAACCGTTCTGCGATGAGCGCTGGCCGCCGCCCTGTGGTGCTGCTCCACCATGTCCCCTCGCCGGCGCACCACGTCTGTCTGCCTTAGCCCTCGATCGCGCGCGCTCGTCTGCCTTCCGACTGCGAATCGCCGCGATCCGCTCACCGATCGGAACCTCGAAGCGCCCTTCCGGCTTCGCGCTGTAGTCGAAGTCCGGAACCGTGATGCGTGGCAGTCGCTTTCCGATCGCCTTCTCGATGCCGCGAAGATCGTTCTCCTCGTCCGGCGCGACGAAGGTGAACGCATCCCCGACTTCACCAGCCCGCGCGGTTCGTCCAACGCGATGGATGTAATCGTCTGGCGCTTGCGGCACGTCGAAGTTGACGACGTGGCCGAGTGCCTCGATGTCGATTCCTCGGGCAGCGATGTCGGTCGCGACCAGCACGCGGTAGTGGCCGCTCTTGAATCCTGCGAGCGCGGCGGTGCGCTGCGGCTGGGATCTGTTCCCGTGAATCCGCTCGGCCTTGATCCCCCGTTTCACCAGCTGCTCGGCTAGTCGATTCGCACGGTGCTTGGTGCGCGTGAAGACCAGCGCCTGCGTCATCTCGTTGCGATTCAGCAGCGACAATAGCAGGCCGGGCTTGAGATCCTGCCGCACAGGATAGACCGCCTGCGTGATTCCAACCGCCGGCAGCGATTTCCTGCCGAGGTCGATCATCACCGGCTTGTTCATCATCTCTCTGGTGAGAGCGGCAATCGGGGGTGGCATCGTCGCGCTGAACAGCAGCGTCTGCCGCTTGGCCGGCACGAGCTTGAGGATGCGCTTGATGTCGGGAAGAAATCCCATGTCGAGCATCCGGTCCGCTTCGTCGAGCACGAGGAATTCGATGTTCTTCAGGCTCGCGTAGGACTGGCTCAGATGATCCAGCAGACGCCCGGGAGTGGCGATAAGGACATCTACGCCGGCACGCATCGCGTGCTCCTGCTGCGCCATTCCCACCCCGCCGTAGATCGCCGCGGCGGTGATTGGAGTATGGACCGCCATGGAGTCGAGCGCGGTGAGAATCTGTGCGGCGAGCTCACGGGTTGGCGTTACGACGAGCGCCCGAGTCTTGCCGCGCGGCTTGTCGATCAGATGATGAAGTATCGGAAGAACGAAAGCGGCGGTCTTACCGCTGCCAGTCATCGCGCAAGCGAGAACGTCGCGCCCTTCGAGTGCTACCGGTATTGCTTCGGCCTGAATCGGTGTTGGTCGCTGAAATCCCAGCTCTTTGAGGCCCTTATGGAGACTGGGGTGAAGCTTTAATGAAGAAAACGGCAGAATGGCGCCCGATGTAATGTGTGATTGGAGTTGTCTTGAAAGGTAAACCAGGCCGGGCACGCGGCGCTTTCTTTCGACGAAAGCAACCATTCTGGCTGAGGGGCTACTAACCCGATATGCATACTGCGAAAGGCTGTCTCATTGGCGCGTTGATGGTCGTTTCGAGCGCTGCATCGGCGCAGCAACCACCTGGAACGGACGATGGCAGACCGAGACCTTCGCCGATCGCGGAGGCTGAGCTCGTCCGACGATTGTCAGTTACGCTCGATAGTCTGAGCCGCGGGGGCCGGTTTTCAGGCGTCGCCGTGCTGGCAAGGGGCGATCGTCCCGTCTTTCAGCAGGCGTACGGAGTGGCTGACCGTGCTACGAACCGGCCGAACAATCTCGAGACAGCGTTCAATCTTGGGTCGATCAACAAGGTCTTCACGCAGATCGCGATCATGCAGCTCGCGGCGGCCGGCAGGATCAGCCTCGATTCGACGCTCGGGAAATACTGGCCCGATTACCCGAATCAGGAAGTCGCGCGCAAGGTCACGATACGTCAGCTGCTGCGACACACGTCGGGAATCGGCGGAAATATTTTCGATCCGCCGGTGAGCGGGAAGCGGAATGACATCCGCGGCCTGAAGGATTATCTCCCGCTCTTCGTCAACGCGCCGATGCAGTTCGAGCCCGGCGCGCGCAACGCGTATTCGAACGCGGGATATGTAGTTCTGGGATTGCTCGTCGAGCGGCTGTCCGGTGAGGACTATTTCAGCTACGTGCGAAAGCACATCTTCGAGCCGGCTGGAATGACGCGCACTGGGTCGTTCGCCGTTGATTCGTTGCCGCCCAATACCGCGATTGGTTACACGCGTGGTGATGAGGACGCTCCAGCAGACGCGCCAGTGCATTCAAACGCCAGCGAGCTTCCCGGTCGCGGGAGCTCCGCGGGCGGCGGATACTCGACAGCGCAGGATCTGATGAAATTCCTCGAGGCATTGCGCGAACGTCGCATCGCGAATGGGCCGCCGTCGGGACTTGGTGTCGCCGGCGGGTCGGGCGGAATCAATGCAGTCGTCGAAGGCGAGCTTCCCGGCGGCTACGATCTGATCGTGCTGTCCAACCTCGATCCGCCGGCGGCCGAGCGTGTGTCGCAGCTCGTGAGAGGGTGGCTCGGGGTCGGAGACGACGGGCCGGGACCAGGAATCCGGCGTGCGCCGCCGCCCCCACCGGCAAAGAATTAGCCGCTATTATCCCGGCGACTTTCGCCCAGCGAACACCAGCACTCCGCCAATCACGATTGCGGCGACTCCGGGAATCGCGACTACATGTCTTAACGCCGGACGAGCTTCTTGTACGCGATCCGGTGCGGCCGATCGGCGTCCGCGCCCTTCCGCTTCCTGAAATCCTCGGCGTAGTCGCGGTACGACCCTTCGAACCACACCGTCTCCGAGTTTCCCTCGAACGCCAGGATGTGC